>JBPCXM010000797.1:0-14845 GCA_051008535.1 Pseudomonadales bacterium
GTGCAGCGGTACGTGAACAAATCGAAAACGAGTCGTTGCACGGCGTGGAAGGTGAAGCAGCTCCGACTGTGCAAACTGGGCGAGCGGCTTTCAACTTTAAACAGCTAGCGGGCCTGGCCGTTGCTGCCAGTGTTACGGCCGTGGTGTTTTTTGGCGTTCAGGGTTTAAATAGTTCGGCGCCGTCTACTCCCGATGACGCATTAGCGGGCGTTGCGCAGTTGCCGCTCTCTGAAAAGAATGTTCGCGCCTTGCCTTCGGTGCAAGAAGGCCAACAAGGGCAGGTGGCCGCTGCAAACTTCGAAGCGGCGCAACGTTTGCGCATGCAAACCTATTTGCGGCTGCACGCGCAGCAAGCCACGGTGAATAGTAGTCAGGGAATCTTGCCGCTGGCACGCGTTGCTAACCACGAAGTCGAATAGCACGTGAAAACCTGTCTGCCTCACTTCGCTATAAGTTGCTTTCTGGTCGCCAGCGGCTCCACTAATGCCGAGTCCACGCAGAATGGCATGCAACTACTGAAACGCATGTCGCACAGCGTGCAGGAGCAGAGCTACGACGGCGTTTTCGTTTACAAGCGCGGTGACGAGATGGGTTCGGTGCGTGTCATCCATGTGGTTAAGGATGGCAAGGAGAACGAGCGCGTTATCCATTTGGACGGCCCGGCACGCGAACTGGTGGTGGGCGCGCACGATATTGGTTGTGTCCACTCGGGCGCCCGCCTGCTGCGCAGCCCGGTTGCCCAACCCTCTAACGCTGCAGGTCATCCATACGACGAAGAACATAGTAGTGAGTTAAGTCGCTATTACGCTTTTAAAATGGCTGGCAATGGTCGCGTGGCCGGCCGGCCGGTCACCAAACTAAATATAAAACCTCGTGATGGGCAGCGTCTTGGCTACCACCTCTATCTTGATAAGCAATCCGATTTGCTGCTCAAATCGGCCATTGTCGATAGCAAGCGCCAAGTGCTCGAAAGTTTTCAGTTTACCCAAATCAAAATTGGGGATGCCGTCAACGAAGATGACCTGCGGCCGGAAAGTGAGGATGCAAAGGTTCGTGAATATCATAGCCTGAGTGAGCCGCACAAAAGTTCCTCGGCCGAAGAAGAAGCGGCGTGGCAGGCTGGTTGGATTCCGGACGGCTTCGTGATGGCATCCGACGCGCAGCGTAAGCTGGGTGACGCCAATATGGATTCCATGCATTACACCGACGGCTTGGCCATGTTCTCAGTATTTGTTGAACCGGCCAAAGAATCAACACCGGTGTTCGAACAACGTCAGGGTAGTACCGTGGTTTACAGCGAGAGCAAACGCGACGGTAGCAATTGGCATACGGTAACCGTTGTTGGTGAGGTTCCACCGAGCACAGCCAAAGATATCGCAAAAGGCGTGCGTCCGAATGAAGCGTTAGCGCAATGATAGAATCGGGCCGCGTAGTTGCGATCGAAACCGATGCCCTCTGGGTTGAAACCCAGCACCAAACGACTTGCGGGAAGTGCGCTGCGAAAAAGGGTTGCGGTCAGGGTTTATTGCGGCAACTGTATCCTGCGCGCCCAAATCACCTGCGCGTGCTATTGGCTAGTAATGATGCGGGACAGCCTTACGTTATTGGCGACAAGGTTGAATTTAGCTTGCCAGACCACATAATAGTGACAGGTTCATTGTTGTTGTATTTGGTGCCTGTTATGGGTTTACTGCTAGGCAGTTTAATCGGTGAGCAACTTTTCGCGAATGAGCTGGCCATTATTGCGACCGCGGCCGTCGGCTTTTGCCTGGCAGCCATCGGCGTGCGTCTATTCAGCATGGCGCGTACGGATGATGCCACATTCCAGGCGCAACTCATTGGGCGTGTGTACAAAAGCCCGGCAACGACACCTTTACAGCTATCGGCAAATGTAATTTAGCTTTTGCTAACAGCGCTTTAAACTTTAACCTGTTTCATAAACGAAATCACTGTTCCATTACTTTGTTAGTCGATAAGGATTGTAATCATGCTTGTACGACCGTTCTTTAGCGTTGCATTTCTATGCTTGGCTTTGCTAGGCAGTTTTGAATTGCAGGCACGCGATCTACCGGAATTTTCTGAAATTGTTAAGCGCACTTCACCTGCCGTGGTGAAAATCAACAGCGTGCGTAAGCCGGCAAAACGTAGCCGTCAGCGTCAGTTCGAGGGCCGGGAAGACGAGATTCCGGAAATGTTCCGCCGCTTCTTCGAACAGCGCGGCATGCCGCAGCAACGCCAACAGCAATCGCTGGGTTCCGGTTTCATCATATCGGCTGACGGTTATATCTTGACGAACAATCACGTGATTGATGGCGCCGATGAGGTGACTATACTTCTGCAGGACCGGCGTGAATTCAATGCCGAGATCATCGGTACCGATGAACGCTCCGACCTCGCGTTGTTGAAGATTGGCGGCAAAAATTTGCCGACGTTGAAGATAAATCGTAATGATAACCTTGAGGTCGGTGATTGGGTGTTGGCGATTGGTTCGCCATTCGGCCTCGACTACTCGGTAGCCGCCGGCATCGTTAGTGCCCAGGGTCGCAGTCTGCCGACCGAAAAAGGCGAAAATTACGTGCCGTTTATTCAAACCGATGTTGCAATTAATCCGGGCAATTCTGGTGGCCCATTGCTCAATCTCGATGGTGAAGTGGTCGGCATCAATTCCCAGATTTTTACCCGCTCGGGCGGTTCGATTGGCCTGTCTTTCGCAATCCCCAGTGGTGTCGCCATGGACGTGGTTGCACAATTGAAAGACAGTGGCCAAGTGGTACGCGGTTGGTTGGGTGTTGGCATCCAGGATGTGAACAAAAACCTGGCCGACTCCTTCGGCCTGGCCAAACCGGTCGGCGCGCTGGTATCACAGTTGGTAGAAGATGGGCCAGCACAGAAAGCAGGTATTCAAGAGGGCGACGTGATCCTGACATTCAATGGCAAGAAGGTTGGCGAATCTGCTGATTTGCCGCATATCGTCGGCCGCACCGCGCCTGACCGCAGCGTGCCCGTTGTTGTATTCCGCGATGGCCGTGAAAAAACCGTTAAGGTAAAAGTCGGTAGTTTGGACAGCGGCAGCACTCGCCAGGCCAGCAGCAAAACGTCACAAAACGAAACTAAGGGTGGCAAGCTCGGATTGGCAGTAGCCGAATTGGATGACGCCTTACGCGCTCAGTTGAAAGTCAACAAAGGCGTGGTCGTGCGCGATATCGCGCCCGAAAAACCCGGCTTCGACGCCGGTATCCGCCGTGGTGACGTGATCACTTCGATCGACAATAAAACGGTCGACTCGGTACAGAGTTTTAAAGAAATTGTGAAAAAACTGCCGCCACAAAAACATGTTGCCGTGCGCATGATTCGCAATGGCCAGCCCATTTTCCTGGCGATTAAAACGCCCAAGTAATCTGCTCTCTGACGCGGCCTTCTTGCCCTGTACCCTATTCGCAGCGCTACTGCGAATAGGGTACAATCGCCCGCGTTTCATATCCCCGGTTGCTGGATAATCAGTTTCCACACCTCCTATCTTCAGGCTTTGCGCGTGACCGAGCTCTCCCATATTCGAAATTTTTCTATTATCGCGCACATAGACCACGGTAAGTCGACGCTCGCCGATCGTTTTATTCAGCGTTGCGGCGGTCTTACCGAGCGCGAGATGGACGCCCAGGTGCTGGACTCGATGGACATCGAGCGAGAGCGTGGCATTACTATAAAAGCACAGAGCGTTACTCTTAAGTATCAGGCCAGCGACGGGGAGGAATACCAACTCAACTTTATTGACACGCCCGGTCACGTCGATTTTTCCTACGAGGTGTCGCGCTCGCTGTCTGCCTGTGAAGGCGCCTTGCTGGTTGTTGATGCCGGCCAGGGCGTCGAGGCGCAGTCGGTAGCCAACTGTTATACCGCGATTGAGCAGGGCCTGGAGGTGCTGCCGGTACTCAATAAAATGGACCTGCCGCAGGCCGATCCAGACCGGGTCAGTGATGAAATCGAGGAAATTATCGGGCTTGACTCCAGCCACGCCTGCAGGGTGAGTGCTAAAACCGGCGAGGGCATTGACGAAATGCTTGAGCAGATCGTGCAGCGCATTCCCGCGCCGGAAGGGGACCGCAGCGCGCCGCTGCAAGCTTTGATTATCGATTCCTGGTTCGACAATTACCTCGGTGTGGTGTCGTTGGTGCGGGTTAAACACGGCGCGTTGCGCACTAAGGACAAGATTGTGATCAAGTCCACAGGCAAAGCGCACCAGATCGACAGTGTTGGTGTTTACAATCCCAAGCGCGAGGAGCTGGATTGTCTTGCGGCGGGCGATGTGGGTTTTGTGGTTGCCGGTATCAAAGAGATTCACGGCGCGCCGGTCGGTGACACGATAACGCTGGCCACTACGCCGGATGTCGATGCGCTGCCGGGATTCAAGCGCATCAAGCCGCAAGTTTACGCCGGATTGTTTACCGTGAGCGCCGAAGACTACGAGGCTTTTCGCGACGCACTGGCCAAGCTGACACTGAATGATGCTTCCTTATTCTACGAACCGGAGAGTTCCGACGCGTTGGGGTTTGGCTTTCGTTGTGGCTTCCTCGGCATGTTGCATATGGAAATTATTCAAGAGCGACTGGAACGTGAATACGACCTCGCACTGATTACCACGGCGCCGACGGTAGAGTTTGAAGTAGTGAACAACGCCGGTGAGGTGTTGTATGTCGACAACCCGTCAAAATTGCCGGAGCAGGGCAGTATCGACGAGATGCGCGAACCGATTGTGCGTGCTAATATTTTGGTGCCGCAAGAGCATCTCGGCAATGTCATCACCCTTTGCGTCGACAAGCGCGGCGTGCAAAAAGACATGCAGTTTCTAGGGCACCAAGTGGCGCTGATCTATGAATTGCCGATGAACGAAGTGGTGCTAGATTTTTTTGATAGACTGAAATCTGTCAGTCGTGGTTATGCCTCACTAGATTACAGTTTCGAGCGTTTTCAAGCGGCGCCTCTGGTGCGCCTTGATGTGCTGATCAACGGTGAAAAAGTCGATGCGCTCGCGACCATCGTGCATCGTGACTATGCGCAATCGCGTGGCCGTTCACTGACCGAGAAAATGCGCGAACTCATTCCGCGGCAAATGTTTGATGTGGCCATTCAAGCTGCCATTGGTGGTCAGATTGTGGCGCGCCAAACCGTGAAAGCACTACGTAAAAATGTGACGGCAAAATGCTACGGCGGCGACGTTAGCCGCAAACGTAAATTGTTGGAAAAACAAAAAGCGGGCAAGAAACGCATGAAGCAAGTTGGTCGCGTGGAGATTCCACAAGCCGCGTTTTTGGCCGTGCTAAAAGTCGACGATTAGATCAGAGTATTGAATGGAATATATTAATTTCCCCCTTATATTAGTCCTGTTGGTTTTCGGCAGCTTGTTTATTTGGCTATACGATATTGCCTTCCTTAGCAAAAAAAGACAGCAGGCAATCACCAATCTGCAAAGCGATTTGCCGGCCTGGGACCAGGCGGGTAGCAAGGACAATCAAAACTATATAACGGCGCTGACTAGCGATCACAAAGAACCGGTTGTCGTCGAATACGCGCGTTCGCTGTTCCCGGTACTCGCTCTGGTGTTGATTTTACGCTCATTTGTGATCGAGCCGTTCCAGATTCCATCGCGCTCTATGGTGCCTACCCTGGAAGTCGGTGATTTTATTTTGGTCAATAAATTTACATACGGGCTACGCCTGCCGGTGATACGCAACAAGGTATGGGACAACAATGACCCAAAGCGCGGTGACGTGATGGTGTTTTTTCCACCACACAAAAAGCAGTACTTTATCAAGCGCGTGATAGGTTTGCCGGGCGATTACATCGAATATCGCAACAAAACACTATTCATCAATGGCGAGGAAATGCAGCAAACCTTGGTAGCAGAATTACCGCCAGGACAGCCGACGATGCGCTTAACGACTGAACAAATAGGCGGTGCTGAACACAGCGTACAGCAGCTCCTGCAGCGTTTCAATGACACTGAATTTTCCGTAAAAGTCAAACCAAATCATTACTTTATGATGGGTGATAATCGTGATAACAGCCAAGATTCACGGATCTGGGGGCAGGTGCCGGAGCAGAATATTGTCGGCAAAGCGTTCGCTATCTGGATGCACTGGGAGAAATTCACCAGCCTACCTAGCTTCAAGCGGGTTGGCGTAATTCAGTAAAGATGTGCAAATCTGGAAGGCGCAGCACATTCAGCTACACTTTGATAAATATGAATACGGCTTTTGGCTGTGCATAAAACAATCAGGTGTTGGCATGAACAGACTTACGAGACAAACAGGCGCGTTGGATTTACAATTGGTTTTTGTGGCTTTGATGGCCGGATTTATCATTATTTGCCTGATCAAACTGGCGCCAGTGTATATCGATAACTTTTCCATTCGTGAAGCCTTTCAAGGTGTGAAGGAAGAGCTTGAGACCAAGAAAGCCAACAATAAGCAAATACGTGCCATGCTGGAGCGGCGCTTCACGGTGAATCGTATCGAGCAAATACAAACCAAGGATATTGAATTCGTGCGTGAGAAAACCCGTCTCCTGGTCAAAGCACCGTATGAAGTGCGCGTGCCTTTACTGTTGAATGTTGACGCAGTCATAAAATTCGCTGATACCGGTTTTGAGGTGCCTCTTACTGGTGATTGATGGTTCCACACGACACGCGGCTTTGTTTGCGCGTGTCGGCCATACATTTAGCGACAGCGCATTATTGCAGCAAGCCCTCACTCACCGCAGCTATAGCGGCAATCACAACGAACGTTTGGAGTTCCTCGGCGACTCCATTCTTAACACCATCATCACCCAACAACTGTTTAAGCAATTTCCCGCGCTGCGTGAGGGCGAGCTGAGTCGCATGCGCGCCAGCCTGGTCAAGGGTGTTACGCTCGCGGAGCTTTCGCGCGAGTTGTACCTGGGAGAACTTCTGCTTCTCGGTTCAGGCGAGTTGAAGAGTGGTGGCAGGAAAAGAGATTCCATCCTGGCTGACGCCTTCGAAGCGTTGGTCGGCGCGCTGTATATTGATGCCGGCTACGCAACGACCGAAGTTTTTCTTCTTCGCGAATATGCCAGCCGCCTGAACAAGCTGAACTTGCAGGCCGTGGATAAAGACCCCAAGACTCAGTTGCAGGAATTACTGCAAAGCCGCCAGCAATCGTTACCGGTGTACCGCGTCATTGCGGAAAGTGGCGCGGCTCATGCCGTACATTTTTTAGTGGCGTGCGAAATTCGTTTGTTAGCCAATGCAGCGCAAGGTGAAGGCAGCAGTCGGCGCGAGGCGGAGCAAAACGCAGCGCAAACGGCGCTTGAATTACTTGGCCACCGTTAACTCTTGCAAGCGTTGTGGCTATGTCGCCATTGTTGGCCGGCCGAATGTCGGCAAGTCGACCCTGCTGAATCAGCTGCTGGGACAAAAACTTAGTATCACCTCACGCAAACCACAAACTACCCGGCACGCGATTTTAGGTATTAAAACCACGGCCGCGGTGCAAGTGGTATACGTCGACACACCAGGTCTTCAGCAGGAGGCGCCAAAGGCGATGAACCGCTACATGAATCGCACCGCCAACGCAGTATTGCACGATGTGGATTGCATAGTGTTCGTGCTAGACCGTCTGCAATGGCAGGAGCATGATCGGTGGATTGCGAAGACTTTGGCGCCATTAGCGGCGCCGATTCTGTTAGCGATTAATAAAATCGATCAACTGGTGGATAAAAAACAATTGCTACCGTTTATCGACAATGTGCGCGAACATGTTGACGCTGCCGATATCGTGCCGTTGCAGGCGCTGAGCGGCGCCAACGTGGACAGGCTAGCGCACGCCATCGAGCAGCAACTTCCGGAGGGTGACTTTTTCTTTCCACCGGATCAGCTTACCGACCGCAGCGAACGCTTTCTCGCCAGCGAAATCATCCGCGAAAAACTCATGCGGCAGCTAGGCCATGAAATACCTTACGAGGTGGCGGTGGAGGTCGAGGAGTTTAGTCGAACAGACAAAATATTGACCATTGCGGCCGTGATATTCGTGGAGCGGTCCGGGCAAAAAGCGATAGTTATTGGTCGTGGCGGTCAACGCCTGCGCCAAATTGGCAGCGACGCGCGTGCCGATATGGAAAAGCTATTCGAGCAAAAAATCATGCTGCGTTTGTGGGTCAAGGTGAAGCAAGGTTGGTCTGACGATGAGCGTGCTTTGCAGAGTTTGGGCCTTACCGATTCTTTCTGATGCAACGGTCTCTCAACGCCGAGACGGCTTACATTCTGCACAAAAGACCGTATCGTGAGACCAGTTTGCTGGTCGACTTTTTCAGTCTTGAGCACGGTCGTATCAGCGCCATTTGGCGCGCCGCACGCGGTGCGAAACGGCGCGTGAGTTCGGAGCCATTCCTTGCCTTGCACATCAGTTGCATTGGCAGCAAGGAATTAAAAACCTTGACGCGGGTAGAATCCAATGCCACATCTACCAGTTTATTGACCGGTAAAAACTTGTATACCGGCCTATATGTCAATGAGCTTTTGTATCGGCTACTTGCGCCCTATGATATACATGAAGATATATTTTTGGCTTACCAGCAAATGCTGGACGTGCTGCGTCTCGAACGCAATGTTGAGGCACACTTGCGGCATTTTGAGCTAATCCTGCTGGCGGCATTGGGTTATGGTGTTGCATTCGACCTTGAAGCCGATGGTGAAAGCGTTATTAGCTCCGGCCACCATTACCGTTTTGTCGCCGGAGAAGGCTTCCACCGACAGAGTAGTGAAGACCCGAGCAATATTGCCGGCGCTACGCTACATGCTATTGTTGCCGGCGATTGGCAGGCGCCTGAACTACTGCGTAGTTTAAAAATAATCACGCAAACAGCGTTAAATGCACAATTGAATGGTCTATCGTTGCGTAGCCGGGAATATTTTCGTGCCCGTGAACGTTCCTGATTGATCCTGTTTATTCATAGTTCTTAACCAGCACGAATGCTAAAATGCTGAGTTGATTTTTTACAGCCACAAGTGGTTATGTTCTATGCAGTTTCCCACTATCGACTCCTGTGTTGGTGATACGCCGCTAGTGCGCCTGCAACGGCTGCCAGGCGCCAGTTCCAATCTCGTATTGGTCAAGCTAGAAGGCGATAATCCAGCTGGTTCGGTAAAGGACCGGCCGGCGTTGAGCATGATAGAACGTGCCGAGCAGCGCGGTTCGATCAAGCCGGGAGATACCTTGATAGAAGCCACCAGCGGCAATACTGGCATCGCGCTGGCCATGGTGGCGGCGATCAAAGGCTACCAAATGATACTGATAATGCCGGCGCATATGAGCGATGAGCGCAGGCAATCTATGGCGGCTTATGGCGCCAAGCTAGTCGACGTTAGCCAGGAGCAAGGTATGGAAGGCGCACGCGATTTGGCGTTAGAGATGCAGGCAGAAGGCAAGGGCAAGGTGCTTGATCAATTCGCCAATATGGACAATCCGGAGGCGCACTACACCGGTACCGGGCCTGAAATCTGGCGTCAAACCGAGGGCCGTATTACCCACTTTGTCAGTTCCATGGGCACCACTGGCACGATTATGGGCGTGTCGCGTTACTTGAAAGAGCAGAATCCGGCGATTCAAATCGTTGGTCTGCAGCCGCAGGATGGTTCGGCCATCCCGGGCATTCGTCGCTGGCCGGAAGCCTACTTGCCGAAAATATTCGATCGTTCGCGCGTTGATCGGGTGATTGACATCAGCCAACAAGAGTCGGAACGCACGATGAAACTGTTGGCTAAGAGCGAAGGCATCTTCGCGGGCGTGTCATCGGGCGGTGCGATTTCCGCGGCACTGCAATTAAACGCAGAACTTGATGATGCCGTGATTGTTGCGATTGTGTGTGATCGCGGTGATCGTTATCTTTCCACCGGCGTGTTCGCGGACACGCTCTAATGCGGCAAGACGATGGTCCAAGTTCGTAAAGCCTTACCGCAAAGCGACGACGGTGCATTTAATTGTGCCGAGTGGCTGGAGCGGCTTGCCTTACCTGCTGCCGTCGCCACAACAGCGCTGGAACAGGCGCTGCGACTCAGCGAGCAACTAAGTCGACAGCACAATCCCAATTCCTGGTCGGAGCCATTTCAAACCGGTGTTGAAATGGTCGAAATTCTCGCTGGCTTGCAACTCGATCAAGAAACGCTGGTTGCCGCCTTGCTGTATCGGCAAGTTCGCGAAAAACATCTTGCCCAGGTCCAGGTAAATACTCAGTTTGGTGAGAGCGTCGGTGCATTGATCGAAGGTGTGCTGCGCATGGCTATCATTAGTCAGCCTGCGGGCGATCCCGCGAGCCCCGTATTCGGTCAAATCGAGCAACAGGCGCAAAATGTGCGTAAGATGCTGGTCGCCATGATCGATGACGTGCGCATTGCCTTGATAAAACTGGCAGAACGTACTTGTGCCATACGGGCAGTAAAAAATCAGCCGCAACGAAGAGACCGAGTCGCACGCGCAGTACGCGATATCTACGTACCGTTGGCGCATCGGCTCGGTATCGGCCACATCAAATGGGAACTTGAAGATCTCTCGTTTCGCTACCTCGAGCCTGATGTCTATCAACAGATCGCAACCTTGCTGGACGAAAAGCGACTCGACCGCCAACGATACATCGATACTGTTATTGAACAACTGAACCAGTCTTTATCACATGCCGGAGTTAGCGCGAGTGTGAGCGGCAGGGCGAAGCACATATTCAGCATTTGGCGCAAAATGCGCCGCAAAGGTATCAGCTTTTCGCAAGTCTACGATGTGCGAGCAGTGCGAGTATTAGCGAATACGCCGCAAGATTGTTACGCCGCGTTAGGTATCGTCCACATGCTGTGGCGCAGCGTACCGAATGAATTCGACGACTATATCGCCAACCCTAAGGCGAATGGTTATCGCTCGCTGCACACCGCCGTTATCGGCCCTGAAGATAAAGTGCTAGAAGTGCAGATCAGAACGCAAGATATGCATGCAGAATCAGAGTTCGGTGTGTGCGCGCACTGGCAATATAAGGGCGCGGAACCGAAACAACGTGACGATAACGACTACAATGAAAAAATTGCCTGGCTGCGGCAAGTGCTCGAATGGCATGATGAAATGGATGGCAAGGACAATTCGGTGGCGCAGTTTGGCGTTGAATCGAGCGCCGCGCGCATCTATGTATTTACGCCGGAGGGGCATGTGGTGGACTTGCCCAATTCAGCTACGCCGCTCGATTTTGCCTATCACATCCACACCGAAATCGGTCACCGTTGTCGCGGTGCAAAAGTTAACGGCCGCATTGTGCCATTGACCTATGTGTTGAAGACTGGCGAACAAGTTGAGGTTATCACGGGCAGCAAACCGGCCCACAGTCGCGACTGGTTGCGGTCGGGTTTGGGATTTACTGCTGCGGCGCGCTCGCGGGCGAAAATCAAGCAATGGTTTAAGCAGCAGGCGAAAGAAGAGAACACGCAGGCTGGTCGGCTGTTGGTTGAGCGCGAGTTTCAGCGATTGGCCTTGACCAGTATCGATTACAAACATGTCGCGCAAAAAGTCAATTGCGTGTCGGTTGAAGGCATGTATGCGGCAGTGGGCGCCGGTGATGTAAGCCTGGGTCAAGTGTTGAACGCGGCGCAAGGTTTGTTGGGCAAGCAAGTAGACGAATTTATCGTTAAGCCTCGGCCCAAATCGGAGTTGCCACCGGGGCAGGGCATTCGCATTGGAGGCGTAGGCAATTTGCTTAGCCATCTCGCGGGTTGCTGCAAACCCGTGCCCGGCGACGCGATCATTGGTTATGTCACGATCGGTCGTGGCGTGACCGTACACCGCCAGGATTGCGCGCGAGCGATGAAATTATTGCAGGATGAGTCCGAGCGTATCGTTGAGGTTAGTTGGGACCATGTGGATACGAGCATATACCCGGTCGATATCGTGGTCGAAGCCTTCGATCGACCGGGTCTGCTAAACGACGTGACTGCTCTATTGGCGAACGAAAAGTGTAATTTAACTCAGGTCAACACTCGAACTGACCAGCAGCACAATAATGCCCGCATGCACTTAAGCATTGAAATTGGCAGTCTCGCGCTGCTTGGCCGCTTGTTGGCAAAGATCGACGCGTTACCTAATGTATACAGCGTGTCGCGCGTTTCACAAGGATAAAGTGCGATTTGGGTGCATAGCGGTACAAATACCCCATCTTTTTCTATTCTACGCGAGTATGATTAGTGAGGTTAGATGTACTTACCTACGAAGTAAGCATTATAGGTCATGAAAGATAAGTCGCCAGACACAGAACTAGCGCTGTTGCAAAGCGTATTCTCCGCCGCCGCCACGCAAACGACGGCACAGAACGGTAACCTGCGTTTCCTTGAGCAGGCGCTTCGAAAGCACTGGGGTTTAGGTCAGAATATTATCTTGTGCTGGACACCGACGGCAGCCGGTATTGAGCTTTTAGTTGTACCCCACTATTTCCTTGCCAATTTCTCCGCCAGTCTCGACGATGAAGATGTCGAAGGCAGTTTGACCGAGGCCAACGGTCGCTTTATTCGCAATTTGATATCGAACCGCCGGGTGATGGCGGAAGACGAATTTACCGCGGCTGCTAATCGTCTAAAAATCAACAAGACCGTCATTAAGCTGCCAATTCCTCTTATTGACGACCCCTATGTAACCGACCAAATCGACGATATGGTCAAGCGGCATAGCATCAGCTTCGTACAAAAGCGTGCCGTGCTGTTGTTTGATATTGTCGATTTCGCTTTGTACACGGCGTTTGAGCAAACCAGCCAACTCACCAGCTTGTCGTACTCGCTCAATTCGGCGTACAACAAGATGTTGAAAAAAAATATCGATATTAACTTCGCGCGCAGCTCTACTGGTGATGGTTTTTACGTCTGGAGCAAAGG
The DNA here is from genome assembly GCA_051008535.1 of Pseudomonadales bacterium. Taxonomy (GTDB): domain Bacteria; phylum Pseudomonadota; class Gammaproteobacteria; order Pseudomonadales; family JAUIET01; genus JBBKXJ01. The sequence continues at coordinate 12,905 of JBPCXM010000797.1, forward strand.
TGCAGGTGCGCAAAATGGCATGCATTTGTATCAGTTCATGCTGTTGGTGGTGGCCGACAATGCGATAGCGAAGCGTAAGTCACGCGGTAATACGGTGCCAATCATTCGTACTGGTTTTCATGCAGGTAGTCACTACGAATTTTTTCAGGCCGAAGGCCTAAATCCAACCATGAATAGCTACATCGTTGGCGAAGTCACGATTGAACTTGCTCGCATGTTGGATATGGCGCAGCCCGGGCAAATTTTTGTCGGTGACTTTACTATCGAAATTCCCACCTCCAGTCGGGAGGGGGCTTATCTGATTGACGTTGATGCGCAAAAATTTGTTGAACGTGCAGGCAAAAGCCTGGCCGAATTAAAAGGCGTAGAGCTGTCTGACGAAGAGATCGTTTCTATTCACAGTTATTTAACCGGTGAGACGGGCGCTTCGGCAGGACAAGTGCTGCGACGCTTTAAGATAACCGACAAACACGGTCGTTCGCGGTACGCGTATAACTTGCGTAGTAATATTCATATCAAGAACAAGAAACCCGTAATTCTCGGGTTACAAGACTACTATTTGCCAAGGCGGTCACGTTCTGCGGGTGACCATCTTGCTGCAACTCGAGCAAGGACTACAATGAATCAAAGGAAGCGCGTTGTGCCGGGTATCACGGAAGACAGTTGAGGATGAATCGAGTTGCAAACAACGAATGCTACAAGAAATGCGACTGATGTCACAAAGTCAGTTTATATTGATGATCCGGCAAATGTACATGGCGCCGTTCATCGCATATTAACGCAACGCTACCCCGACTATTCGTTTGCCAAGCTAGAAATACTATTTAACGATTTAGCACGCTTGTATCGTGGTGAGTATCCCGGCTTTCACGCCTGTGAAACGGCATACCACGATTTGCAGCACGTGCTCGATGTCACCCTCGCCACAGCCAGACTGTTAGATGGCTATGAAGCAGCTCACTCCGCAGATGAACAACTAGGGCCCGAGTTGTCCTTGCTGGCTGTCATCGTTGCCATGTTTCATGATTCCGGCTACATTCGCCGTATGGCGGATCGCAAACACAAACATGGCGCCGAATACACGCGTATCCATGTTGGCCGCAGCGCACGCTTTATGAGTGAATATTTGCCAACGGTCGGCATGAAGAAGCTCGCCAATCTAGCCAGCACTTTGGTGCATTTCACCGGTTATGAAGTCAGCCCTGATAAGCTGGCAGTCACAGCATACAAGCACAGCGTGGTCGGCGCGCTGGTTGGTACCGCCGATGTGCTAGCACAAATGGCGGATTCTCAGTATTTGCGAAAATGCTACCAAAATCTATACAACGAATTTGAAATTGGTGGTATCGCGCGCCAGCAAAACCCAGACGGTAGCACCACAGTTATCTATTCGTCCGCGCATGAGTTGCTGCAAAAAACGCCGGACTTTATGCAACAAATAGTCAACAATAGACTGGACGGCTATTTCGACGGCCGCTATCGTTATGCTGGCGTTCATTTTGGTGGTGATAATCTATATATGAAAGCACTATTGAAGAATCGCCAGGAGCTGCGTCAAATTATCCGCAAGGCCGCGAACTCTGAAGCTGATTTTGAAACGGCTCTGGCCAAAGTCGCCTAGTTTTTAAACTTTTTAAAGACCTAAATCGCGACCACATTCTTTTTGTAATTTTTTGCTGTAAATACAGTCGCAGAGTTGGCTAAACTCTTAAGACTGAACAGTTGTTTTTAATCCACCAATGGGTAACGTTATGAAAAAAGTATATCTCTTGCTAGTCGCTGTATTGGTTACGGCTTGCTCGATCGACCCTTATACCGGCGAAAAGAAAACCAGCAACACCGCTAAAGGCGCCGGAATTGGTGCCGTGACTGGTGCGTTAATAGGAGCGGCGACTGCTAGCAAAAAAGACCGTAAGAAGGGCGTGCTTACCGGCGCCGCTG
>JBPCXM010000798.1:0-14405 GCA_051008535.1 Pseudomonadales bacterium
AGTCTCTTTGTGATCGAGCGATCTGGCTTAATGATGGAAGAATAGCAGCAGAGGGGCAGACCAAAAAGGTACTAACGAGCTATCGACAATATATCCAGTCTCTTAACAATTAGGCGGGTTCAAACGAACACGTCTTGCTCCGTGTATCCTTCGGCTCGGTCTCGTAAAGTACCAGAATTCGACTCCTCTCCAGGTTTGAGAAAATTGAATGAATCTACCGCGTAAATACGATTGTCGGCTGATAAGCAGGAAATCGCGCCTTCAAGCCAACCCACATCCCGCCTCTCAATCTCAGTATTCCAATACTCGTTTTCTAAGTCTATGATCATTGAGTCAATATCATATTCACTGGTAAATTCATGCTCGGGGACGCATTCTCGGCATATTATTCCATTATCGCACCTTAAAAATCTTGGGTGAGAATATGCGAGGGGCTCGCTCATATATGTAAAGCAGAGAAGCTTATCGCTGACATAGTTAGCTCCGTATTCAACGGTAGGACTAACGATGATTGCGAATCGACTATCGACTTTGTCAAGCAATATTTCGTAACCATTCAAGCCTGTCTCTGCTATCTGCACGATCGATACATCGCCAGCTGGGTTTGCAGTTTTGTGCAAGTCTGGGTTAAACGTAACACCCAACAATAATTTGGTATCGGGAATCGAGAACTTTCTCAACATACCCAATATTGACTGAATGTCCTCATCACGATTTGCAATGGAAACGAAAGTGATGCTGCCTTCCTGCGGTTTTGATAACAATTGAGCTTTGCCTAACTTCGCCGCAATAAAACTCAGTCGCTCTCCAGCGGTGTGTTCTCCCATAACAGAGCGAAAACCTAGGTGCCCTTGTTTCGCTCTATACGTGCTGTCTGATAGTAAACGAGAGAAATGCACAGTGGCCTCTTCCTGGCTGTGCGCAGCCAATACACCGCCGTTGAAATATTTTTTCAATGACACTGATGGATTACTCACCACCGGCGTTGATGACGCCAGCACCTCAAACACCCTTCTTGCGCACATGCTTGGAGAATCTGTGACCGTATTTATATTGACAAAACACGCATAACACTTGTGCGCTTCACACAGTTCATTGTACGACAACCTTCCCCGGATAAACTGCCAATAACGCAGGGGAAACCTGTAATTAGTTTCTGGATCAAGATACATTCGATCATAGATATCGAGCCCCAACGGGACTGCTGCGTCGAGAATTCCTTGCATTGCTCTGGTGCGACTAGCATGATGATTTCCATACCAAGTTCCGGCAAAGCAAACTTTGTTGATTATTCCCGTCGAGTCTTTAATTGGGTTGTGAATTTCCGGCTGTATAAAAAAGGGCAGGCAATATACGTTTGGATTGGAAAGCTCATTTCGATACTTCTCGACTACATTTTCGTCTGTCGTAAATATATGATCAAACTGCGCGGCAATAGATTTGAAATACTCGTAGTGCACCGGGTCTTCCTTATTCCAGAAAACACTTGGAACGCCCGAGTTTCTGCAACTCGTCAATAACGTGTCAAGTTTGAGTCGAACTTGAGTATTCTCGCCACCGAGCGCGCCTCTCCACAAACCGCCCTCGCCTCGCCACGCCGATTCGACGAAAAGAAAATCAAAATTGGACCAGTTGAAAGAATCCCAATCATCATCAGGTCTAAGCTGGACCAGGTTTGCTTCGGGAGAAAGGCATGTCCAGGTAAATTCATCAAGAACACATGCTATTCGCAGTGTATTTTTACTCACGTGTGTTATTGACTTCCGCAGGTGATTAAAATTTCCCGAGTTAAATACCCGCCTTATTGATAATGAGGCGCAAGATAGTTGCTCGCCATTGGGATGAATGATAAATGCTTTTAGGTAGGCAATTTCGCTGCCAATGTAATTAGTAGCTTCAAGGTTTATGTGGGCACCGTCGCGGCGGATAACCGGAGTACCCGAAACGGAGGGAGTTACAAAGGCCTCGGAATTGAGTGGGTATTGATAATAATAACTGAGATCCCCGACGGAGTCATAAAATTCAATTTTCAGAAGTGACTCTGAATCATGACCATCAAGCACAACCGAAAGCAAGTATCCACCAGCACCTTCTGTTGCGCATACTTTTCCATGAAAATCCTTTTTGTCGCAAGCATCCGGGATCTTGTGAAGACCGATTTTTCTTCGTAAAGAAGCAGCCGGCGCAATAACAAGTCTACCGACTCGAAAGGCAAAACTGGAGCGTAGTTGCGATAGCGATTCCTCCAACTTTTTGTGTTTGAACTCAGCCTGTTCTAGCCTTGCCTGCAAGCTGAAACAAGTTAAATCGGTTGGGATATGGTCGCGGGACTTGCCCAGTTCTCCACTCATTTAGATACTTTCATTGCCATCCGAACTGACTCCAATTAGTCGACTGTTAGCGCACCGTCCACTACTCTCAACAAGTCTGCGACCAGCATGCCGATAATAGACCGCTAAATATTACAGGGTTCCGTATATCTAAAAGAAGTGGAAAGGTATTTTGTGTGTTTTTGCCTGGGTTTCGGTATACATCGAACTGAGCCACTAAAATGTCCTGTACTCGTCGCCAAAACAGCCGTGCACATCGACAAACTCGTTGTATGCCCGTATCGCTGCTTGATTATCAGTTCTCCAATTATTGGTTGCAGTTTTCGCAAGTTCAACCTTTAAAGCACCCTCCAAGTTGGCCGAAAAGTTAATCTTCAAAGCGCGAGACTTCAAAAGTAATTCACTGTTTACGCTTAAATTTGTCGCTAGCTTAAGCGCGTTGCTACTAAACAATTGGGGCATTGTATCTACTCGGCTTATACGCAGAGCAATGAGCATGGTATTGTATAGAACAAGAGGCCGCAAGCGATCGAAATGAAGGTATAACAGATTATATTTGAGTTGATCTACTCGCGGTTCGGATTGTAAAGTCTCACGCGCTTTGTACTTATAGACTTTGCCAGTCACCACCATCGGTACGGTCGAATTTTTTAGCGTTCGATGTCTAGTACACACAACCCAATGAGGCTATCTTGCTCTAGCAGCGACCCAAACTTAAGCTGAGCACCGGTATTCTTACCCCTTAAATCCCCTTTTTGAACCAGCCTTACTCACCAAGCTGACCCGACGAGAAGAAAATCGAATCGAGACCACTATCAGGTTACGTTAACACCGTTGAGTTGTTCTCCGAACATGCGTAATCTTTCGGTAAGAGTTTCTGCATCTCACCACCAAAGCACTATTAACCAGTTCTGATGTTCGCTTTCGCTGTTGTAATCGTATCGCACAGTTGCTACATTCGAAATCGAGGTTATTTCCGCCGTTCGAGTTAAAAAAGCTTAATGACGCTCGCTTTTGTTATAGGACCTGTTAGATCACTGCACGGTCTACAACGCGCAGTCTTACCGAAAAAGATCAGCTACAAGTTTGAACCTTCCTTTATGGCTTGGAAACAAGCGAATAATATAGTGAAATCTCCACGCGCAAGGTGGTATCTGGAATTTTGTGTTTTTACGGCATTGCTGAATTGCTTAACTGGCAGAAAAACAGCTGGCAAACTTGATTGATAATTCATCAAAATTGAGGGTCAAAGTAAGTGAAGGACGATATGACGAAGGTTGATGGCTTGGTTTACATTCGCAAACTTGAGACTCAGCTGCAACAAGAAAAGGATGAGCGAAACTTTATTTTTAACCATCCCTTATTAAGAATTTTGCGAGGATTTAGAAATCTAAAAAGTAAACGATTTTCGATGGGGTGGAATGACATAAAGGTCAGCTCGAGACAAATCGTTAAAGGCAGGAAGATTAAGTATTCAAAAGTTAAGCGTAGGCCGGTTAATACTACTGTTAGTGTTTTCGATGAAGGTCGGTCATTTGATTATCCCGAGCTATTTTTAAACCGCCTGGTAAACGAACGGCAGGTTTTGATTATAGGTAGCCGGCCAGCGTCAGTTAACGACGAGTCCGCAATTTTTATCCGGCCAGATGACTATACTTTTTACATGAGCCTACATCCAAAGAGTAAACTGGTAGTAAACTTGGAAGATGGTCTGTTGGACTCGGAGTGGGAGGGTCTATTTAGCTTTAACAGAATGAGGCTGACAAAAACTTTTTCGAATATCTGCAAATTATCTAGAACTTTCGCGATTGATGTTGTCGTTTTGTGCCACGATTTTGGTCGCTACCCTTTGCTAACGGAATTTCTGGAGGTAGTTTCTATTCAGGAGGTATTCGCTGATTCAGATGATGGGATGCCGTCTGCCCTAACAAATTATCAGAGTTCTATTTCGGCCCTCGAAAGTGAAAAAGCATGACAAAAATAGCATTATTTGCGGACGTTAGCCCTAATTTAATTGATGGTTCTACAATCTGGCTAAAAAATATTTGCCTGCTTATCGCGCATTCATTAGATGATTTTCAACTAGATGTTTTTTTGAGGGACGATATCGAGAACGATGTCATTTGCTCACAAATCATAAATATTGACAGCGTGAATCTAATTGAACCGAAGTCGGTGAATTTACTTGATAGTTTGCAGTATGAGAGTCTTCCAAGAGATAGACTATGTCATATCGTTAGGTTATGGGAGCAAAAACACGGGGAGTACGATTTTCTGCTATGCCGTGGATATGATTTTGCAACAGAATTTGCGAATAACTTACACATTAGGAAAAAGTTGGTCGTTTACTGGGCTTACGCCCAAAGCTATATGAATTACAACGATGATATTCTTTTGTCTCTAGCTAAAAAGCATAGAATCAAAGTCATTGCTCAGACAATCAATGTTCGTCGGTATTTGGAAGTTTTTGGACAACTATTTAGCGGTGATATCTATGAAATTCCTCCAATGGTGGATGCTAGCTACTATGACCACGAAGAAGTAATTCTGCCCGCTATTCAGGATGGAATTAGGTTTTCATACTGCGGTAAGATCGATAGAAGTTACTGCCTAATGGACTTGCTATCAATGATTCAGCAACCTTGGGATGACGGTTCTGAGTATTGGGTTGATATTTGTGAGGGAAAACTCACGCATTCATCCGAAGAGCCGAGTTTTCTAGATTCTTATTCTGACGTGACCGAATCATCTTTACAGGGTTTGTCACTGGTAAAGAACGTCGCTCATTCGGACGTTAAAACACATATGCTAAAGTCGAATGTTGGTTTCTGTTTAAGGGACACAAAATTTATTTCATCTTTAGAATTATCCACAAAAATGATCGAGTATTGTGCTCTTTCAATTCCACCCCTTATTAATTTGACTGAGCCCCATATTGAATTTTTTGGAGAAGATTATCCATTAATGCTTGACTATAGCATGGGCTCACCTGACAAGATTAATGAACTGTTCGCCAATCTTTCTCAAGAAGATTATGATAAGGCCAGGAAGCAAGCTGTGGAAGTGGGGTGTAGATTCCAATCTGAAAACTACCGCTCGGAGGTAAGAAAGATATTCGGGAAATCAGCTGGTGCGCCGGGAGCCGGAATCTGTAAGAGTATGTTAATAGCTTCGCATGAGTACAAGTTTTTAGATAGGTTAGAGGAAAAACTAAATGCCTCTGGATTAGAGATATCAAGAGACGTCTGGTCTACCACCAAAAGTCCGGCAGTACCGCGGGAGAAGTTTAGTTGGAGCGGAGATGTTGTTTTTTGTGAATGGTGTTGTGAGCAGGCGGTTTGGTTTAGCCACAATAAGCAAGCAGGGCAAAAATTAGTTGTAAGGCTTCACAGATTCGAGATGTTTACCGACTTCCCTTCTAGAGTCAATTGGATTGAAGTCGATGCACTTATTGTTGTCAATGAGTCATTTAGAACACAGTTACTTAGCGATTTTGAGATTCCTAGCGAAAAAGTGTATGTGTTTCCTCAGTTTATTGAAAGCGCACAGCTAGATAGACGCAAGCACAAGTCGGCAGAGTTCAGTATCGGACTCGTAGGTATAAACCCATATCATCACAAGCGGTTCGATCGAGCCCTGAACTTTTTTGAAAAGCTTGTAGAGAAAGATGATCGTTACATTCTACGCGTAAGAAGCGTGATGCCGTGGGGAGTAAATTGGCTGTGGGATCATCGCCTTGAAGAAAAGGCGCTTTACGAGGATTTATTCGAAGAGCTAATCAACAGTAAGCCGGCGCTAAGATCTCGAATTCGATTTGATGAACCGGGCTCTGACATGGAAGAATGGTTTAGAGATGTGAGCTATATTTTGTCTTCTTCCGATACAGAAGGTTGCCATACCAGCGTATTGGAGGGAATGGCGTCCGGCTGTGAACCTATAGTGTACAACTGGCCCGGTGCTGCTCAACTTTTCCCCGTTGAATACGTCTACGACAATCTTGATGACGCAATAGACAGAATACTTTCACAAAGAATGGAATGTAGAGACGGCCAATTTGGTAAAATTTTTAAAGACCTGGTGAGAAAGTACGATAGTAGCGAATTTATTAGATTTCTATTCAAGTTGACGGGTTAATAGGTGCTATATATGGCTAAAGCGATTACATACCAAGAGGTTGAGCGGGCTAGAAGATCCTTTGGTAAGCTAATGAAGGAGTACATGGAAGCGGGAGGGCATTATTTGGATCCTGCTCCTAGACTGCCGGAAGAACACGTGAAAAACTGCACAGTAGTGCAGGATCGTTACGCTATTTTGGACTTGATGATGAAGTCGGCTGTAACAGCTGAAGTGGGCGTTGACAAAGGTGAGTTTTCTAAAGAAATTATCGATAGATGCGGCCCGACGGAGTTACATTTGTTCGACATTGATATGTCTCGATTAAATGTCATGAATGTTCAAGAGTCGCTGACGAGTAACGTTTGTAAACTTCACTGCGGTGAGTCTTCGGTCTTATTGGATGAATTGCCTGATGGCTACTTCGATTGGATTTATATTGACGGAGATCATCGGTATGCAGGTGTAAAAAAGGATATCGATGTGGCGGTAAAGAAAGTTAAGCAGGATGGGCGGCTCGTTTTTAATGACTACGCTGTGTGGTCACCCCAAAGTATGATGCATTGCGGCGTGGCCAGGGCTGTCAATGAATTTTGTATTGAGCAACACTGGGAGTTTGAGTATTTTTGCTTTCAAAACCTTATGTACAATGATGTCGCTATACGAAAACTATAGTTCTCGGATTGCAATTCATCTGCGTTAATCTCGAATTTCTATACCTATATAACGACGTCATTCAGGTCTATCAATAGACGAATTTCGCGAAGTCGACGCTACATGCGCAATATTTGTAGCAGTTCGCTCTAGGAATTACATCCGTCAGGAAGTATCGAAGGCTCATTGCATGTCTAACGAAAAAGCGCAAGCGCGATTTAGTCAGTACGTGAAACAACACAAGCAGTATTTTGGCGAGAAACTGGCGGGGCCTATGCTTGAATACGGATGTGGTGCCGGCCAATTCTTGATCACAGCTCACGCGGCAGGCATAGCTTGCCACGGCGTTGAGGTCGAACAAGCGCGCGCGGCGCAGTTCAGGGCAAATGTGGCAGCTCAGGGCAGAGACCACTTGAACGACTATTTCAAGCTTTATGATGGCGTCATCCTTCCTTACAGCTCAAAATATTTTAATGTCACATATTCCTGGTTTGTCTTGGAGCACGTGCATGACATCTGGACATCGCTGCGAGAAATAGTCCGTGTGACAAAAGTTGGTGGCGCGATCTCACTGGCGACACAAGATGCGCGGAATTGTTATGATGGACATTGCGATACTCCCTGGCCGCTTTTGTTACCTGCTCATCTTGTAAAGGCGTATCTTGAGGAATTTGGGCACGAAGAAAGCTATATCGACTATATGTGTAAGGAAGTTTTTTATGTCACAACACCATTGATTGCCTCAACGTTAAAGGCGCTAAACTGCGAAATTATCTATCAGAGCGCTGACCCAACACCCACTTGTCTCGATTCAATCAACATACGTACTGCTGATCAAGCAAAAGCCTATGCACGCAAAGTCAAAACGCTGATCGACCATGGTCAATGGGCGCGACCAATGGAAAATGCTATCGTTTACGCACGTCGTTTAAGCTAGTGTACGGAAGACGCATAGCGAGCCTCACTTGAGGGCGTTCAAAACTCTGTGTCAGTCGAAGCACACTAACGCGCTTCGCTTGTTGGCCACTGAAATCAGTTGTTGAACCTGCGCCATTGGCGCAGAACCCACAACGGCTTCCAGCGGCTGTATAGTAGCCCGGCTGTGGTGGATCTGCCAAATGCTTTGTTCGCCACCTCCCAGCATGGCAATCATTATAGATCCAACGCCGCATTCAGACGGCCCTCAAAATAAATCGCCAACTGCGACAAGGTCAGATTCCAGTTCTGAATCGGCATCGTCCATTTCTTACTGGCATTCTGAATACCGAGATACAGCAATTTCAGTAAACTCATGTCATTGGGAAACCCGCCTTTAGTTTTGGTCAGTTTGCGGAATTGCCGATGCACCGCCTCGATCGAATTGGTCGTGTAAACCACTCGACGGATCGGCTCAGGGTATTTGAAATAGGCGGACAAGTGCTCCCATTTGTTGCGCCATGATTGAATCACAATCGGATAGCTCGTGCCCCAGCGTGCTTCAAGCTTATCCAGTGCATCCTCAGCCTCGCCACGCGTCGCCGCCCGATACACAGGCTTCAGATCAGCCATGAAGGCCTGCTGATTCTTGGACGCGACGTAGCGCAGCGAATTGCGAATCTGGTGCACAATGCACAACTGTACTTCAGTCTGCGGGAAGATGGCGTTGATCGCCTCAGGAAAGCCCTTCAGACCGTCCACCGAGGCAATCAGGATGTCCTGAATACCACGGTTGTTCAAATCCGTTAGAACGGATAGCCAGAAGTTGGCGCCTTCACTCTCGGCCACATACAAGCCCAGAACCTCTTTTTTACCCTCAATGGTCAGCCCAAGAACGGTATACACCGCCTTGGTGTCATAGCGCCCATTGTCCCGTATTTTATAGTGGATAGCGTCTAACCAAACGAACGGATAATGGCTATCCAGCGGGCGCTGCTGCCATTCCTTAACCAGCGGAATGATTTTGTCCGTGATGGCACTGATAGCGCCGGTAGCCACCTCGATGCCGTACAGCTCCTTCAAGTGACCGGCAATGTCTCGGTAACTGTTCCCCAGGCCATAGAGGCCGAGGATTTTCTCCTCAATCTCGTTGCCCAGTGTGGTCTGGTGCTTCTTGACCAGCTGTGGTTCGAAGGTGCCGGCGCGATCTCTGGGGGTTTCCAGCTCAAACGGTCCCGCTGCACTTTTCACCGTCTTCCGGGATTTGCCATTACGGCGATTGGGTTCTTTCTCGTCCTTCAGGTGGGCATCAGCCTCGCCTGCCAGCAAGGCCTCGGCCATCTGTTTCAACAATGGCGTGAAAACGCCATCATCACCGGTGATTGGCTTACCGGCTTTCAGCCGCTTAAGTGCTTCATCGTAATTGAATGGTTTGTCCATGGGTCAGTCCTCTTTTGCGTAGAATAAAGAACTGAACACTCCCCCTCACTTAGCGTTAACGTTTTCCAAATGTGCCGTAAGCACATATGCTGGCTAAACTTGTTTGAAATTAGCGTTTCAATAACCTAAATACTATTGGCCGGGAACGTGTCAATCAAGCTATATAGGTGAGCTGTCGCCTTGGCGCTTGTTTAGTGATCGAGAGGTCATAACTCGCTCTTGTTAGTAACCTACGCTTGGATATCTAGCATTGCAGCCGCGACCACTCTAATAAGAATCAGGCTCTGCCGAGTCGATTTCACTCAGCTATCTGCCAACTGCTACAATTAAAGCAATGTTTTCGGTAACAACAGTAGCAACTATTGATCGACGGTTGTTTCTATTTCTCCAGCGAGATTTATGAGGTTTGTTCTTGCAACTAGTAATTCACTGCGGGGCCCACAAAACCGGCACATCTTCAATTCAGTCCCTCTTATTCGAGCAACGCCACGAGCTGCTAAAGCAAGGAGTCCTCTATATTTCCGAAACGCAGCTCAATCGTAGTGGAATTCTACAATACCTTCACCGCTCATCCGCTACTATTTCTACACGAAATTCAATTCGAACTAAGATAGAACGGATACTTGACAAGCATCGCCCCGAAAAAGTTATAGTATCGCACGAAAGCATTTTTTCTTTCGTTGATATTGACCAAGGTAGCGGTGATTTCTACGGTTCAGCACCCCAGTCATTGAGGAACTTGGAGTTTCTTGGCCTCGATGAGATTTTTAGCGCTATTCGAGCGGTGCTCTATGTTCGAAGACAAGATGAATTTCTCCAATCTCTTTATATGCAAAATTTGTCTACTGGCAAATGGACCAATTCTTTCGAACAAGCCTTGGACAATATCGATTGTACGAATATTTCGTGGCTCTCATATGCCATCAAACTAGCAAATTTTTTTGGTGAGTCGAACGTAATGATTCGACCCTTTGAAACGATAAATGACGGATGGAAAAACCTCATAAAGGATTTCTGTATGGCAACTACAATCGATGTGCATGACAGTTTGTCTGAAAAAAAAGTAAACGAAAGCTTCTCAACTCCAGCATACTTGGCTGCGCTCGCCTTGATGCCACTAATCCACAAGACTAAAGCCAGATTACGCGTTGCTCAGACTCTAAAACAAGCTCTTCCGCCATCAATATTCGGTAAGGCGACCCCGCTGTCGGACGCAGTTCGATTGAGAATTCTTAGGGAGTTGGAGAAAGACAATCGCGAGCTATTTACTACGTTCATCAAAGACTACCCCGAAGACTTCTACGCTCCCAATCAGGTATGAGCGCTCTCGCCTATCACCGAGCGCCAATACGATCCAGAAGTTGGTTGACGACCTGCGTGCATGGTTAGACACGAAACTGCCACTGGTGCCCAGACAATCCGAGCTGGTCAAAGCCTTTAACTACATGCACACGCAATGACCGAGTCTAATCGTTTATGTGGAGCACGGTGACCTGAGAATCGACAACAATCGGGTCGAGAATGTCATAAGGCCACTCGTGATCGGGCGCAAAAGCTTTCTCTACTGTAACAGCGTCGTAAGCGCTCCAATAACTGCAGTGCAGAATTCCTCTGCCGGATGTTGTAATGACTGAGGCTTAAACGTTCAGCACTCGGAGCGATTTGAATGCTGCGATCATTGCACGCAAGTGTTGCCGCTCGATTTTCTGATAGTGCTCAGCAACCGCACCCCGATAATCGATATAGCACAATAGTGCTAACACTTCTGTGGAATTTACTTTTACCGCAATTTCCTAGACAGTTCGTTCCAGCACGGTAAGCGACATCAGTCTGAACAATTTGCTTTTGTATTGATCGCACATGAATCGCTCCGGTTTTGCCGGTGGGTATTTGCTCAGTGCTTTGGTCTGCTGCTATTTCGCCAAGACACAGGGGGCCCACAAGAGATAGACATTTACGAAAATGTTATTTATGCTTGTTAACTGTACATATAATAAGGGGTCAGTGATGAAAACTTTTCTCGCGATAACCACACTGCTGTTTTCGCTGTCAGCAAACGCATTTGTAATTGATTTTGATGAGTTAGGGCTGACATCAGGAGGGCCTGTTGGGCCGCAGCTCGTTTTACCTGAAGCTGTTTTCACTCAGGTACCTGATGTTGTTCGATTCCCGGATACGAATACGCTAGGTTATTTCAGTGGTTTTAGCGGTGGAACAAACAGCTTCCCAGGATATATATGCCCATTGGAATCGGTCGACGGATTCTGTTGGGGTGCGTTGTTGGTTGATTTCACAGATCCCGCAAACAACCTGTCATTTACACTCGTGGGTTTTGAACCTGACGATGACTTCGATATTTCGATTTTCAATAGCGGTGGATTATTAGATATGCCAGGTCTCACAAGCTTGCTACCGCCGGGACAAGCTTTTGTTGATCCTGTTGCGCAGTTGATTGATCTCAGCTCTTATAGCGATGTAACAAGGTTGTTTATGGTGTTCGACGGTCTATCCGGGGGCTCGGGTGTAGGCTTGTTTCAAACTGATGTGCCCGAACCCGGCACACTCGGCATCCTGGGTGTAGCCCTGGCAGCGTTGGCCTTCATTCGCAGAAAGCGACCAGTCTAAAAAACATGAAGAGTCAGGTCGCACAGTGCACATCCAGGCTGTTAAAAAGTGTGCAGAGCGTGACCTGACCCAATCCGATATTATTTCTTTGGGTTGCCCACCCGCACTAAAGCATAATCGCTAGTCTAGCCTTCTCGCCAATTCGTGACCGAGAGTTTCTCGTCTTATATAAAAAGGCGAATTGCCACGTCTGTCAAAAATACTTCGTATTCCGCCGACTAAATCCGCGCTGCCGACCGAGCGAGTTTGTACCTACGACCTTTGTTTAACTAACGTAAGCGAAACGCTCAGTCCAACAAAATACCACCATCAGGCAACAGTGCCTCGAGGAGATTGAGGCACTGTTGCCAGCAGGAGTTGGTTAAAATATTTCTTGACAACCATACCATCACAAGTATCCCAGCAATCTAGCAGAGCAATTTGTATGCCGAGAGAAAAGTATCTAATCTATTATGATTACGGACAGGGAGGAATATTTTTTTATTCCTATATAATCTCTGTAGAAAATTGTTATTAAAATTTCCAGAATTAAAACACTTCCCCTTAGAGCCGCCAGGGTTCCTTGAGACTACGAAAAAATCTACAAAGGATAACTTTACCTTTGATATAGAGGGCCCTATAAAGTCAGAGTTTCTTTTGCCTCTTATTGAAAACAGGAAAACCTCTAATCACAAAAAACTTTCCCCGCGATTTGCCTCGTTACCACGGTCAATCGAATTGACATATCGGCTGCAGTTGACAGCGGCGTGGTCGGATACAATTGAATAGGATGCATTCAACGTTGCGCTTACGGTAATGACACCACTACAATTAATCCTCGACTATGTTACCCGGGAATGTGGGGCTCGGCCCATATTCGGCGTTCGTTTCCACCCATTGCTTTAACGATTCTGGTGAAGTAACCGTTCCGTCAACCACGGAGAGTATCAGGCGATACGTAAGGATCGAATTAAATTCTTGGGGGGTTTCTACACGATAATTCTGTCCGGGCATCTTCACGAGGAATGGAATTCGACGCGCAACCCGGGGTGAACCTCCGACCTTATCGCTTTTTGACCCATGATCACTTGAAACAATGACCACTGTTGAGTCCCATTGGCCGGTGTCGACCATAATTTTTCTAATTGAACCGAGAGCCGCATCCATCAATTGCAAGTTTCCAGCGTAACCGTCCAACGATATTGGTGCCATTGGTTCATCTATAAGATGGCGAATATACGGTGGGTGAGGGATAGGCATGTGGACGAACAGCAACCCGGAATTAGTCGCGGAGAGACGTGTTTCAACTTGCCTCCGTAGGTCTTGATACATCACCGCGAACGTCTGGGCGCTCACCATGGACTCGGTCTGCTCTTGAAAGCGTCGCGCAGTCTGAAACCAACGAATTAAATCCACACCAGGGACAGTTGTTAAGACCTTTAGCAGTTGGTCTTTTTGAGTACAGGAAACCGACATACATGATGTTTTTGATTCTTCCTTATATGCGCGCCAGGCACAGCCTTTTAGTGCGCGAGTCATCACTCGACAATATGGGTGGTAGGTGCCGATGATTTCGGAGTTAATCCCACGTTTTCTCAGCTCATCGAACAAATTCGGCTCTTCAGACCATGACACAAACTCGGACTCTCCGTCATAGCGTATAAGTAAAGTGCTGGCGTCAGCTGGCTTTGCAT
Source organism: Pseudomonadales bacterium (assembly GCA_051008535.1). Classification (GTDB taxonomy): domain Bacteria; phylum Pseudomonadota; class Gammaproteobacteria; order Pseudomonadales; family JAUIET01; genus JBBKXJ01. Next base: position 13,751 of record JBPCXM010000798.1, read on the forward strand.
GCGTCACAAGTCGGCCCGTCAAAAAAGCTGGAAAGCTGGTGATTGTCCAGCCGGAAGGCGCGTAGGTGTTAGTCGCGTCAAAAGCGGTCGCGCGAAACGCGTCCAACGAAGGCATCAATAGGTCTTTTGGACGCTCATCGATACTGTCAACGAAGTCTAGTTGATCAAAAATTAACCAAAGAATTCGAACCTTCGAATCACTAGGCGCTAGAGCAGTATCGAAAGGTCCATCTTGAAAGTCTCCAGAAATGTCGGCACCAAGGTACCAGACCGACTGAACCACTATAAAGAACACGAACGGAGCTGTTATCAATAAGAGAATCTTTGCAGTAGAAACTACTAGCTGCCAACGAAAGACGATCAGCCCAACCACAATCAAACCACCAACTCCAGCCAACAACTGGATCCAGGTTGTGGCAGATGATATCTGACCTAGTGGTATCCCTAACCGGACACGAAGGTGATTCAACGGCACGATACAGACGATAAGGAAAAAGAGCTGCGCTAGCGTATACACCCATCGGTTGCCGAAAGATTTGACGATGACCACTACAACCACCGCTGATATTGCCGCCACAGTCATATTCGCTAAGGCAGCGACTAACCCGAGATCCGACATAGGCGCCATCCGGAAGTAGTCATTGCTACGCAACAG
>JBPCXM010000799.1:0-10004 GCA_051008535.1 Pseudomonadales bacterium
GCTTCTTGTTCGTCATCTCCGTCGAAATGTATTTCCAGTACAACACCTTTTGCCGCCGCCAGCATCATGACGGCCATAATGCTTTTGCCATCGATCGGACTGCCATCCTTAATCACATGAATGTCACAGCCGAAAGTGCCAGCGGTCGTGACAAATTTAGCGGCGGCTCTGGCATGTAGGCCAAGTTTATTGATGATTTCAATGTGGGCGGTCAGCATTTTTTGAACAATATCACGTTGAAGGAGTACTAGGCGTTGACGGGCAAGTGCAGTTCGCGGTGGCGCACCTGGACGTTGCTGTATTTGCTAGCGAAATAGTTTTTCAGGCGCTGGCACAAGTACACCGAGCGGTGCTGACCTCCGGTACAGCCGATAGCGATGGTCATGTAGCTGCGACTGTTTTGCTCAAATACCGGAAACCATTTTTCCAGATAACTGCGTATGTCGTAGAACATGTCGTTGACATCGTCCTGCTCATCCAAAAAAGCGATTACCTCTGCGTCTAGCCCGCTGTGGGCACGCAGATCTTTTCGCCAGTAAGGGTTGGGGAGGCAACGCACATCGTAGACGATGTCGGCGTCATTAGGCATGCCGCGCTTGAAACCAAACGATTGAAACAAAATAGCCAGTGAATCCGAACTATCGCCGACCACACGTGATTTTATGATGTCGCGCAGCTCATAAATATTCATCTGGCTGGTATCGATAACCAGCGTGGATGCGTCTGCGATTGGCGCCAACAATTCGCGTTCGGCTTCAATGGCCTCTTTCAGCGCGATAAACCGATTGCTAAGCGGGTGCTTGCGGCGTGTTTCGCTGAAGCGCTTTATCAGCTCGTCGCTGTTGGCGTCCAGATAAATGATGTCGGTTTTAACGCCGTGCGGCAGACCTTGCAACAGCCCGGAGAATTTGGAAAGGTCGGCCGACACATTACGCGCGTCTATACAGACCGCGACAGCGTGGTACTCGGGCGCTTCGCTGACCAGGGTTTGCTGCACGAGTTCAGGCAGCAGCCCGGCGGGTAGGTTGTCGATGCAATAGTATCCGGCATCCTCCAGAACGTGCAACGCTGTACTTTTTCCCGAACCGGAACGACCGCTGATAATTGCCAGTTGGACGGGTTCAACTGATGATTCTGCCACCGCTAACCCCCCATTTATTGAGACTGTTGAAAAATGTTTTGCAATAAGGTGTTATGCATACAACGCTTAAGTTACTGACTCTAGCGCGGTTGTTCAAGCACTAAAAATTTTGGGTAGCTTTACGGGTCATGCTGTGTGGCAGCACTGTAAAGCGCATCAGCATCTTTTGCGGCCCTTAATCCTGCGCAATAGTCGGCATCACTAAACAAGCGAGCTAGCTCGGCTAATATTTGCAAATGTTCTTCGTTTGCGTCTTCGGGCACCAGGAGCACAAACAATAGGTCTACTGGCGTGTTGTCGATGGCATCAAAATCTACGCCATCATCGGCCAGCGTGATCAGTGTGCCGTAACAGTTCTTGCATTGATTTAAGCGGCAATGCGGAATCGCAATGCCGGCGCCTAGCGCTGTACTGCCTAACTTTTCGCGTGCGAGCAGTGCATCAAAAATACGTTGTGAATTGAATTGGGTTTGATCGGCGCAAATCACATTCGCGATGTGTTCGAGAACGCGCTTTTTTGATACGCCCGGCGCGCCGCAGAAGGTGCGCCGGGGTGAGAGCAGAGATTCAATCGAGAACATGGTTGATGTTACGGATTGTCGTCATGATTTATCGGCATCGCATTGCCGTTACCATTACCAACTTTATGGCTTTTAAGTTTTTCTTTATGCCTGATGATCTGACGGTCCAGCTTGTCGGCGAGCGTGTCTATGGCAGCGTACATGTCGGCAGATTCAGAAGCGGCGAAAATGTCAGCTCCGGAAACGTGAACGATGGCTTCAGCTTTCTGGCGTATCTTTTCAACGCTCAACGTTACCTGAGTCTTGGTGATGTTATCAAAATGGCGCTGCAGTCGATCGAGTTTGTTGTTGACGTAGTCCCGCAAGGCCGGGGTGACATCAACATGGTGCCCGCTTATTTGTATGCGCATAAAACAGCCCTCTTTGGTTGAGTAAACAGACATAGCGTCTGTACATTGCCACCTGGTTCGGAGGGGTTACTCTCAAACCAGGCGTTTCCTTTCATTCGAAGGTGGAATATGTAGCGATTCGCGATACTTCGCGATCGTGCGGCGCGCAACTTCTATACCTTGCTCGCCGAGTAGTGTTGTGATTTTATTGTCGCTTAACGGCTTGCGCGGATTTTCAGCCGCGACCAGCTTTTTGATGAGAGCGCGAATTGCCGTAGACGAACACTCTCCGCCCGAGCTTGTGCTCACATGGCTGGAGAAAAAATATTTTAGTTCATAGATGGCGCGCGGTGTATGCATGTATTTTCGGGTGGTGACGCGCGATATTGTCGATTCGTGCATGTCCACATCGGTGGCAATATCGGCCAAAACCATGGGTTTCATGGCTTCGTCGCCGTACTCGAAGAAATTCAGTTGGTGTTCGACGATGCAGGTGGCAACCTTCATCAGCGTTTCGTTGCGGCTTTGCAGACTTTTCAAAAACCAGCGTGCCTCTTGCAGATTGTCTTTCAGATAATTGTTGTCCTGGCTATTGTCGGCGCGTTTCACCATTGAGGCGTAATCGGCATTGATGCGCAACTTGGGGGCGACCTCAGGATTGAGATCGACTACCCAGCGGTTGTTGACTTTTCTGACAAAGACATCAGGCACGATGTATTCGGTTTTGCTGCTGGCAACGCTGTCCCCGGGGCGCGGATTCAGGCTTTGAATAAGGCCGATAGTGTGCTTAAGTTGTTCTTCTTTCAAGCGCGTTCGGCGCATCAGCTGGGCGTAATCGCGATTGCCCAGCAAGTGCATATAGCGACCAACAATGCCGAGAGCTTCCGCCAACCAGGGGGTGTCTTTGGGCAGTTGTTGCAATTGCACCGTCAGACATTCCTGTAAATCGTGGGTTGCAACACCCGGTGGGTCGAACTGTTGTACGCGGTGCAGTACTGCTTGCACTTCATCGAGTTCGATTTCTAGGTCGGCCACGAAACTGCTGTGCAGGTCTTCGACTGATGTGTCTAGCATACCGTTATCATCGACTCCGTCGATGATAGCCATGGCAATGATACGGTCAGTATCCGACATGGAGGTCAGATTCAGTTGCCACATTAAATGGTCGTGCAGAGTCTCTTCACTGCTGTTACGCGAATCAAAATCGAAGTCGTTATCGGCGCTACCTGCGCTTGTGGGTGCCGTGGTGGGATAGGTATCTTCCCAGTTACTTTCCACCGCCACGTCGTCGGGTATCTCGTTCGACCAGTCGTCTGAGTTATCGGCCGCTACGGCTGCATCGTCAATAGTGCCGGTGGCAGCTGGCACGTCATCTATGCTGTCGGCGTCAGCGGGCGTGTCGGGTGGCTCAGCTTCGGTGCTGCCATTGGCTGCGCTGCTGGCGTCGTCATCTGTTGCTTCAAGCATTGGATTAGACTCCAATGCCTGTTGAATTTCTGTTTGTAAATCTAGCGTGGATAACTGCAGCAAGCGTATGGCCTGCTGCAGCTGCGGTGTCATCGTCAGCGACTGGCCGAGCTTAAGCTGTAAGGATTGCTTCATAGCAGGGAATACTTGGTCCTCATCCTAATCATCCTTTTCCTAAGTTTAGCCGTGAGTGGCCTTGCAGGCAATGCTGTCACACTAAAGTTGTCATAACTGAAATTGCTGGCCTAGATAAACTTCCTTGACCTTGTCATGGTTCAAAATTGCAGCGGCATCGCCTTCAGCTATGATGACACCTTCACTAACAATATAGGCATTTTCGCAAATATCTAGTGTTTCCCGAACGTTATGATCGGTTATTAACACGCCGATGCCTTTCTGCTTCAAATGAATGATGATCTGTTTGATATCATTAACGGATATCGGGTCGACGCCGGCGAAGGGCTCGTCAAGTAAAATAAATGCGGGTTCCGTCGCCAGCGCGCGGGCAATCTCAACCCGTCGCCGTTCGCCACCAGACAAGGCCATGCCCAGGCTTTTTCGGATATGCGTAATATGAAATTCGTCCAGTAATTGTTCGAGCTTGTCGGCACGCTCGCCACGGTTCAGGTCGGAGCGGGTTTGCAGAATGGCGCGTATGTTGTTTTCGACGCTGAGTTTGCGAAAAACAGAAGCTTCCTGGGGCAAATATCCTAAACCACGTTGCGAACGCTTATGCATGGGCAGTTGGGTGAGGTCGGTATCATCGATTTTGATTTGACCTTTTTCAGCGCGAACGATACCCACAACCATGTAAAAGCACGTGGTTTTACCGGCGCCGTTTGGTCCTAACAAGCCTACTATGTCGCCGCTGTTTACCTGTAGCGAAACGTCTTTGACAACGTGTCGGCCTTTATAGGATTTTGCTAGATTCAGCGCTTGTAGACGTGCCATTATTGTTGTGCGTCTCGCGTCGTACTAGAGGCCTTTTTCTTCGGTGGTATAATCATTTGTACTCTACCGTTGGCCGATTTGCTATTCGCTTTAACAAGCTGCTTGACAATGTCGTAGTCAATGCGATCACCGCGGACCGTTGAACCCTCTTGTTCAACGAATGCGTTGTCGATGAGATGTACACGCTCCTCGCCGAGCAGGTATTCGACCGTGTTGCCATGTGCGTGCACGACTTGCTTATCTGCCTCCGGCTGCTGGCGCAGTTTGGCCGGTTTGCCGGTGGCGACGATCTTTGAGATCTCGTCGATGCCATAAATAACGACTTTGTCGGCGTCAATGTGCAGGCTGCCCTGGTCAATGGTCACGCTGCCGGTGAAAGTCGTTACGCCCTTTTTCTCGTCGCGTTCCGAAGAATCCGCTTTAATGTTGATGGGCTGCAATTCGTCTTGCGGCAATGCCATGGCAGTGAACGGCCACGCAATGTATGCGTAAATGCAAAACAATACGCTAGGGAGCCCCTGAACAAGTCTATGGCGTTGTGCGCGATCCATATATTCCTCTGACATCTTTTAACAGATTGACGATTTCAGTATTGATATTGGCGTGCATTCCTATGCCTTCGATATTGCTTGAAGGTGTCTTGATAGTGACTGCGGCTGTTGTATCCGCATCGCCATCCAGCGTGTTGAACGTCATGTTATCACTCGCTATCTGCACGCCGTCGTCAGCGCGGCGAATAGTGACATTGCCCCACAGGTCAACGATATTACCACCAGGTCGAACCTTGCCATGGTCTGACACTGAGCGCCAGATGGTTCCGTCTTCTCCGTAGCTCAATAATATCGGTCGCTGCAAGATGGACTCGTCACTGCTCAGATAGTGCGCCGCATCGTCAGTGTGCAGGTGATATTGCAGGCCGCCGGATTTGTTGAATTGCAGTGCCGTGACGTCAGTTGAGTAGTTGTCGGCCACTTCTTCCTGGGTCACGTCAATAATTGTCAGCTTACCGTCGCCGCTGCGTTCCAAGGCCAACACGGCGACCAGCACGATTAACAGCGCCAGTGCAGCGTGTGCGCGTTTAGACGTCGCTAAACTAGATAGCGTCATGCGGACAAATACGGCGCAAGCTGCGCGTCAAGCGTGTTTTGCGCTTGCATGATCAGTTCACAGACTTCGCGCACCGCGCCGTAACCACCACCGGCCTCGGTGACATAATCGGCTTGTTCGCGAACAATAGCTGATGCATTGCACACAGCCACTCCAAATCCTGCGGCGCGTATTGCCGCCAGGTCGGGCAGGTCATCACCGACATAGGCAGTGCTGGTGAGGCTGTGGTCGGTGCTTGCTAACAATTCCTGTAGCGCTTGCAGTTTGTCTTCACGGCCTTGTAACACGTGGTCTAGACCCAGCTCGGCCGCACGACGGCTGACAATTTCTGATTGGCGCCCGGTGATAATGCCGACTTCAACGCCGCTATCACGCAGCAGCTTGATGCCCTGACCGTCTTGTGTATGAAAAGTTTTCATGGTGTCGCCGACGGCGCTGAAATACAGTTTGCCGTCGGTCATCACGCCATCAACATCGAGTATTAGCAGCCGAACGCGTGCGGCAAGTTGATTACTTTTGCTCACTTGCAGTCACCCGCGTAATTGTTCAAGCCAGACCTGCTTTTAACAAGTCATGCATATGTACCGCGCCAATCGGTTGCGCCTCGTCATTGACAACGACGATCACGGTAATATTGAAGTCTTCCATAATAGACAGCGCGCTGGCAGCCAGGGCTTGCGCGGTAACGGTTTTCACCTTGGTGGTCATTATGGCACTGATCGCCGTATGCTGAAAATCGACTTCATTGTCCAGTGCCCGGCGGAGGTCGCCATCGGTGAAAATACCCAATAATTTTTGTTTGGCGTTGACAACTGTGGTCATCCCCAGTCCTTTACTGCTCATCTCCAGCAGTGCATTCTTGAGTACGGTGTCGCTACCTACTTTAGGTACTGAATCACCACGGCGCATAACATCGTCAACTTTGAGCAGCAAACGTTTGCCAAGCGTACCGCCAGGGTGCGAATAAGCGAAGTCTTCGGCGCTAAAGCCGCGCGCTTCCAGCAAAGCAATGGCCAACGCGTCGCCCATGACTAGGCTCACGGTGGTGCTCGACGTTGGCGCGAGGTCCAATGGACAAGCTTCGATGGCGACCCCGACGTCAAGATTAACGTCTGCATGTTCCGCCAGCAACGAACTGGGATTGCCAGTCAAGCTGATCAAAGGTACCGCCTGGCGCTTCAACAATGGCAATATGGTAGTTATTTCGGCAGTATTGCCAGAATTAGATAAGGCAATAACCACGTCTTTCTTGGTGATCATGCCCAGATCGCCATGGCTGGCTTCGCCCGGATGGACAAAAAAGGCCGGACTGCCAGTGCTGGCCAATGTAGCGGCAATTTTGTTGGCAATATGGCCCGATTTGCCCATACCCGTCACCACGATACGGCCTTGGCAGCGCAATAGAATTTCGCAGGCCTTGCTGAACCTGGCATCGATGCGCTCGACCAGGCTGGCGACTGCGTCCGCTTCCATGCGCACAGTGCGCTGGCCGACTTCAATGAATGTATTTTCAACCATAGTGTTTTGTTAAGGCAGCATCAAAACAGGAGGTAATAATATGTGATGTAGAATACCAGTAGAACGCTAGCCGCCAATTTTCCTAGCCGTGGCGTGCTCCGTACGAACGCGTCGATATAGAGCATGAGCGCCAATAAAAAGGTAATGCCTGCCATGGCCAGGTAATCGCGAGTAAAAATCGCCTCCGAAAACTCTACCGGGTTGATGATGCCGGGCACGGCCATAACAGCCAGTATATTGAAAATATTTGAGCCCATAACATTGCCCAGCGCCATATCGTGATGGCCGCGTATGGCGCTCATCACTGCCGCTGCAAGCTCCGGCAAACTGGTGCCAACAGCGACAACCGTGAGGCCGATTACCAACTGGCTAACGCCCAGCATCACCGCGAGTTGTTTGGCGCCCCAGACCAGTAGTTCCGAGCTGATCATTAACATCAACAGGCCGCCTATCAGATAGAACCACATTAGCCTGTCTTCAACGCTGGGTATTTCGGATTCAACCACTGCTTCATCCGCTTTCGGGCCTTTCGCCATCCAAACCAGGGTCAATACCAACGCGGCCAGCAATAACAAGCCGTCACTGCGACTCAAGTCACTGTCGTGCAAACAGTAACCGGCTAAAACGGTGACCGCGAGCACTACCGGCAGTTCGCTGCGCAGCAGACCTTTTGAGATCGGAATACGTGCGATGAGTGCCGTGACTGCCAATACTAGCCCAATATTGGCCAGATTTGACCCCATGGCGTTACCTACCGCAAGTGCGCTGGCATCGGTCAACGCGGCGCTAAAGGCAACCAGCAATTCTGGTGCTGAAGTGCCAAACGCGACCACGGTGAGGCCGATCATAAACGTAGACATGCCCAATTTACGGGCGCTGGCAGCCGCTCCTGCGACAAACTTGTCGGCACTCCATACGAGACCGATAAAGCCAAAAATAAGCGCAAGCAAGGCAGTTAGCATGGATTATTAGTGGCCAGGAAATATAGCGAAAAATTATAACATTTGAGGTTTTTTAATGTCATAGATACTAGACTGGTGTTATAAACGACTACTTTAGAATCATTAATATGCAACAGTTTGCCAGCTTTCATTGGGCAACAAAATTAGTTACATTTAGCCATTGATTGCATAGGAGATCTCTCATGCGCCGCCACTTTATTCGCGTTTCGTTGTTAGGCTTGTTATACGCCATTGGCGTATCACATGCAGTTGCAATTGCGGCCGATGCGCCTGACGCAGTCATCAAGGAAGCCACCAAAGAATTGGTAACAGCCGTCGAAGACGCGCGTTCCTATTATGCTGGTGACCCTGATAAGTTTACCGCAGAAATCGATCGTATTATTACGCCGATAGTAGATTTTAACAGTTTTGCACGCGGAGTGATGGGTTCTTATGGCAGTAAACGACATTACGCCTCATTGCAATCAGATGCCGAACGTGAACAGTTCCGCCTGCAGTTACTGCGCTTTAAAGAACGTTTTCGCGAAGGTCTGTTAACGACATATGCCAAAGGCATGATGACGTTTAACGGCCAAACCATTGAAGTGGAACCGCTGCGCGCTGAAGCTATTAGGGGCAAGAGCGTGGTCGTGAAACAGCATATTGTTAGTGAAGGCAGCAAACCGGTCGTGATCAGATACAAGATGCGGCAAAATAAGCAGCAGCAATGGAAGGTGCGCAATGTCACCATCCAAGCCGTCAATCTTGGCAAGGTGTATCGTAGTCAGTTCGCTGCTGCCGCCAAGCGTTATAACGGCGATATCGGCAAAGTGATTGATAACTGGGTTGTTGCTGCTAAGGATGTAAGTAGCTAGCGGTTAGTGTGCCTCGTCACTCCTACTGTTACATTCAGAACCTCCGAAATCGTTTGCTGCAAGGCGCAGTGCGCAGACAATGTAGGTCGCCTTGTCAAGGACTGCAACGCTGCAGCGGGCGATTTAGGAGGCTCCCTTTGGGCGAGCCGCCCAAGACCCGCCGCGGCGTTGCGCTTTCTTGGCGTAGTTGGTTATGCCTGCGAAAACGCGCCTTACTGGTGGCCTTGGACGACTCGCAGAATATAACAGTAGGAGTGACGAGGCACACCAGGCGCTGGTAGAATGCCCGCCCATTTTGCGATTGTTTGACAGTGCCATGCAGACCGAAGAACTTGCTCAACTAGTCCGCGAACACTTTAGCTCTGGCGAGGTACAGGTTCGTGAAGAAGGTGGCCACTATACCGTAAGCGTAGTCGATGCGCAGTTTGCCGGCTTAAGCCCGGTAAAGTGCCAACAACTGGTGTATGCGCCCCTAGCCGATCTCATTGCCGACGGTCGTATTCACGCGGTAAATATCAAAACTTCAATCCCGCAGCAATAATTCAACGTGGACAAACTATTAATCGGCGGCGGCGCGCGCTTGCAGGGCGAAATTTGCGTTTCTGGTGCGAAAAACTCCGCCTTGCCTATCCTAGCTGCTACGTTGTTGGCCAGCCAACCGGTACGTGTTTCTAACCTGCCGCACCTGCACGACATTACTACGATGATCGAATTGCTAGGTTGCCTCGGTGCTGAGTTGACTGTTGATGAAAAGCTTGGCATAGAAGTCGATGCTAGCAAGGTAAATCAGTTCACCGCACCTTACGAGCTTGTTAAGACCATGCGTGCCTCCATTCTCGTTCTGGGGCCAATTTTGGCGCGTTTCGGTGAGGCTAGAGTATCCTTCCCAGGTGGTTGTGCGATAGGCAGCCGACCGGTCGATCTGCATTTGCGCGGGCTGGAGGCAATGGGGGCCGACATCGTCATTGAAGACGGCTACATTAATGCCAAATCAAACGGACGTTTACGTGGCGCGCACATATTTATGGATACTGTGACCGTAGGTGGCACCGAAAACTTATTAATGGCAGCGACGCTCGCTGACGGCCAGACCG
>JBPCXM010000800.1:0-7435 GCA_051008535.1 Pseudomonadales bacterium
AAAACATTAACCCGTCGGACACATCCGATGTAGTTGGCTTGTACGCAAAGGCAACAGTGGACGACTGCCAGATGGCGATCACAGCCGCTAGTCAGGCGTTCGAGCAATGGTCACAGACTGGCTTGGAACGGCGCAAGATAATTCTGGACAGCATTGGGGCAGAGCTGATTGAGCGCAAAGAAGAGATTGGCCGCATCCTCGCCCGCGAAGAGGGTAAGCCCCTGGCGGAGGGGGTTGGAGAAGTTGCGCGCTCGGGGCAATTCTTCCAATACTACGGCGCCGAAGTGTTGCGCCAGATGGGTGAAACCGCCGCGTCGGTGCGACCAGGCGTAGACGTCGAAGTCCAGCGCGAGCCTTTGGGCGTGGTGGGCATTGTCACACCGTGGAATTTCCCGCTTGCTGTGGCTGCTTGGAAAGTTGCGCCGGCGTTGGCCTATGGGAACGCGGTGGTGCTAAAGCCTGCTGAGCTGGTGCCGGCAAGCGCGTGGCTATTGGCAGATATCATCAGCCGCAGTGGTTTGCCTAAGGGGGTATTCAATCTGGTGATGGGGTCTGGCAGCGAGGTGGGAGAAACCCTGTGTACTTCGCCAGATATACAGGCAATCACATTTACTGGTTCGGTTGCAGTCGGTCGTCGTATCGCGCGCAACGCAATAGAAAATATGGCGCGGGTGCAATTGGAAATGGGCAGCAAGAATGCTCTGGTTGTCCTTAAGGATGCCGACCTCGATCTCGCGGTGCAGTGCGCAATCGCCGGTGCATATTCTGGCACCGGGCAGAAATGTACCGCATCCTCTCGGTTGATTGTAGAAGAAAGCATTCACGACCAGTTCGTCGAAAAAATGGTTAGAGAAATGCGGACGCTGGTGGTAGGCAACGCTCTAGGGGAGGGCACGCATATCGGACCGGTGGTGGACGGCCGGCAGTTTGAACAAAACCTGAAGTACCTGGACATTGCCAAACAGGCAGGGGCCGAATTGGTGCAAGGCGGTGAGGTATTGGAGTGTGATACCAAGGGCTGGTATATGTCACCTGCTCTGTTTACCAACACTACCAATGACATGCGGATTAATCGCGAAGAAGTTTTTGGCCCCATCGCTTGTGTCATTCAAGTCAAAGACTACGACGAAGCTTTAAAGGTTTCTAATGATACCGACTTCGGTTTGACCTCCGGCATCGTGACTAACTCCCTCAAGCATGCGGCACATTTTAAGCGCCAGTCTAAGTCTGGTTGCGTGATGGTAAATTTGCCTACCGCCGGCACTGATTATCATGTGCCGTTTGGCGGCAGAAAAGCCTCCAGTTATGGTCCGCGGGAACAAGGCCAATACGCCAGAGAGTTTTATACAGTTATAAAAACGAACTACAGCAAGCCGTACTAGCATTGGCACCGTAGGAGCAGATAATGAATAAAAATATGCTGGTTATCGATGGATTGCAATACGTCAATTGGGATCGGGAAGCGTTCGAAGAGGTCCAGCAAAGTGGCATGCATGCTATCCATGTCACTATCGCTTATTGGGAAAATATCCGGGAAACCCTGGAAAATATCGGGCGCTGGCATAGGCACTTTATTGCCCATAGTGATTTGATTATGCCTGTGCGTCAGGCAAGCGACATCCTCGACGCCAAGCGGTTGGGAAAGGTAGGCATTATCTTTGGCTTTCAAAACTGTTCGCCAATTGAAGATGATGTAAAAATGGTTCAGATTCTGCATGAGCTCGGAGTCAGGATCATGCAGTTGAGCTATAACAATCAAAGCCTGTTAGCGGCTGGATGTTACGAAGAATATGACGCCGGTATCACACGTTTCGGAAAAGAAGTCATTAAGGAGATGAACCGTGTCGGTATGGTGATCGATATGTCGCATAGTGGTGAAAGGTCTACCCTTGAAGCGATTGATTTGTCGGCGCGACCAATTGCTATCACGCATGCGAACCCAGCTTTTTTTCATCCCGCGCTACGCAACAAGTCCGACAAAGTATTGCGCGCCATTGGCGATTCTGGCGGGATGTTGGGTTTTAGCGTATATCCGTTTCATTTGAAGAATGGACCGGACTGCAGTTTGCAAGAGTTTTGCGAAATGATTGCTACAACGGTGGATATGATAGGCATAGACCGCGTTGGCATAGGCTCAGACCTATGTCAAAAATGGGATTATTCCAAACTGGAGTGGATGCGCAGTGGGCGCTGGACCAACACCGTTGACCACGGTGAGGGCTCGGCGGCTGAGCCGGCTTGGCCGCGCCAACCGAGCTGGTTTGAAAGCTCAAAAGATACTATGAATATTGCACAGGGGTTGGCAGGCGCAGGCTTTGGCGATGCAAATATCGCCAAAATCATGGGGGGAAACTGGTTTTCTTTTTTTGAAAAATCATTCTCTGCCGCCACGTCAGCATAAGGCATGAGTGACTCGATTGATGCAACAAAAGGGTTGTCGCCCAACCTTGAGCTAACGCGCATCTCTCCCAGCGTTGACTGGCCGGTGTTTATTCTCAGCGGTGGCTTTATCTCTCTGTTTGTTGTCATGGCGCTGATCGATATTGAGCTGCTCTCCAGGCTGGTAAACACCTGTTATAGTAAGGCTACGGCGCTGTTTGGCGCCTACTGGCAAATTCTCCTGCTGGCCACTTTTCTCATTGGACTCGCATTGGCGGTTTCACGTTGCGGGCAGGTGCGTATAGGAAATCAGGCCGCGCCAGATATTAAGACCTTCAAGTGGATAGCCATTATTATGTGCACTTTGTTGGCTGGAGGGGGCGTTTTTTGGGCCGGTGCTGAGCCCATTGCGCACTTCACCTCAACACCACCGCTGTTTGGTGTTGAAGATAGTTCGGGTGCAGCGGTTTACCCGGCCTTGGCGCAAAGCTATATGCATTGGGGGTTTCTAGCCTGGGCTATATTGGGCAGCTTAACGGCGGTAGTGCTCATGTACCTCCACTACGAAAAAAACCTGCCGCTTAAACCACGCACTTTGTTGTACCCGGTGTTTGGTGACAAGGTTATGCATGGTTGGTTCGGCGCGGCAGTAGATGCTGCCTGTGTCATTGCCGTGGTTTCCGGTACGGTAGGGCCAATTGGTTTTCTCGGCTTGCAAGTGAGTTTCGGTCTCTCCGAGTTGTTTGGCATAGCCAACAATTATGGTACCCAGTTGGCGATTATTGTCGGACTGATTCTTATCTATACCGTGTCTGCGGTGTCTGGCGTAACTCGTGGCATACAGATTTTAAGCACCTTCAATGTCGGACTCTCGCTGGCATTGATCGCCTATATCCTCGTCGCTGGCCCGACTGCGTTTGTTTTTGACAGCTTTATTCAATCCTTCGGTTTGTATTTAAACAAATTTATTCCCATGGCGACATTCCGTGCCGATGTGACTTGGGTGAACCAATGGACAGTTTTCTTCTGGGGTTGGTTCCTGGGTTACGGCCCGCTGATGGCAATGTTTATTGCTCGTATTTCCCGCGGTCGTACGTTACGCGAACTGATCGTGGTAATTTCTGTTATCGCTCCGGTGGTCACTTGTTTTTGGTTTACCATTGTAGGCGGTTCCGGCATAGCGTTTGAGTTGGCCTCTCCGGGCGTCATATCCGAACCGTTTAAAAATTTCGATTTGCCTGCCGCTTTGCTGGCCACTACCCAGCAATTGCCGTTGGGATTTTTGATTTCGGTACTGTTTCTGATTTTGACCACAATATTTGTTGCCACAACCGGTGATTCCATGACTTATACGGTGTCTATGGTGATGACTGGCACCGATGACCCGCCACCCGGGCTCCGCGTTTTCTGGGGAGTCATGATGGGAGTGGTTGCTGCCATCCTGATTTCCATTGGCTCCGGAGGCGTGTCGGCCTTGCAATCCTTTATCGTGGTCACAGCGGTGCCGGTGTCGTTGATTTTATTGCCTTCCCTGTGGAATGGGCCGAGAATAGCCCGAGCGATGGCAGTTGAACAAGGCATATATTAGCGTGCTATGACTCAGCCACGATCAACAGATGAAATAAGCGCAGACGCAGAATCACTGCCGCTACGTCCTGCTAACCAGGTAATGCAGCTCGAGCGCCTGGGCAGCTATCACCAGTTTCGCCTGAGCTTTATGCGCACGCTGATCAGGCGCATGATGCGAGAGCAGTGGAAAATAGACGCTGTCGTGTTCGATTTAGACAAGAGCGGTTACGGCACGGTTGTCTATGAAATCCAGGCAAAGTATGGGCTATATAGTTTTGTCTTGTTTTCCAACTACCTTGACCCCGAAAACCGCAGTGACCGGGTTATCGCCAGCCAGTGGGACTTGACGATGGCGCTTTGTGAGGGGAAGGTGGATGCGCAACAGTTGGAATTTCTGCGCTCAAATGTGCCAAAACAGGAAGCGGGTAGGGTGGACTCTCGCGTATTTGTCCTGTCACGGGCCAACAAAAGTTCGCGCAACTTTGATTATGTGGTTAGTGAATTGGCTCAGGGGTGGCAGCCCGATGTCGAACAAATTGCAAAAGTCGGGTATCTGTATCGAACCACGGCCGTGTATGGTAGTGGTAAATTTGGCATGGCGGATTGGGAAAAAGTAAAAACCAAATACCCCGACTTTGCCCGTCCTTTCGCCGCTGAAATGTTTACCTGTTATATGTTGCGGCACTTTAGTCTAGAACAGGCAGATTATCTCGCACGTCAGCGCGCGCCAGAGACAGCGGTTGTTATGGACGATGGCATAAAACGCTACTTCGGAATTGGCAACGCCACCGGGTTAGGTATGGCGCCTTTTCTTATCCACCACCCGCAATTAATCAATCAATGGATTGAAGTGCGAGAGACAGCTTTATCTCGAGCGATCTATCAGGGCGCTGTTACCGAACAAGACCTCAACAAGCTGCAGCTATTCGCCGACAGAGTGATTCAACACCTCGGTGAAATCATTACGGGTGACCAACGCCAGAACGAATCCAACGCTTTGGTTCGAGCAGAGATGCAGGCCTTGAAACTATGGTTGTACCAACATGGCGCTACGACGCAGAGCTGGCGCGAACTGACACAACATGCGGAACAGGCATGGCGAACGGAAACCCAGGAGGTGATCAACACTCTGCTGATCGAACTCTATCCGGAATTGGTAGATTGCCTGGAAGACAAAATGGCGGTTACGCAACAGCATGACCTGATTCCTGAGATGACCTTGCAAGCGCTCAAAGATGCTATAGAGACCAAGTATGACTGGGCGTTGACGATTGATTTTGACCAAGAAGCAGCGCAGCAGGTCTTTTGGTATCGTTCTGAGGAAAAGATGGAGCCGCGGCTGGGAGAACGTGCGGTAGACCCCGGTCAGGAAAAAGAAATGCCGTTAGCGATAGGCCGTTCCGTGCGCGATTGCTACGATGCTCTGTGTTCCCAGCTGCTAACAAACCCACACGACGACGTCGCGCATTTTTTGCTGCGTCAACCGCAACATAAAGGAACGATACGCCGTATTCAAACCATGGCCCAAAGTCAGTATGGCGAAATTCGAGAGAATTTGGTTCATCGGGATGTGCTGCCTATTCACTTATTGCGCTGCAAACTTTCTTTTTTTGGCGTCAGCAAATTTGATCCGCGGTCTCGATTGTGGGTGCGCAATACAATGTTTCAAGGCGCACCGTTAATCTCCGATATCGGCAAACCCTTTTCTGATGATTGGCACTTTCCCATCAAGCCATGGGCTAACGAATCCCCTGCTGTCGCGCAGCAGCGTTGATGAAATTTTCTAAAAATGAGTTAACCGCTGCACTAAAGAAAGCATTTGAGGGTATCGGATTTGGGGTCGGCGACTACGAAGATGCTGCCGCTATGGTGACATGGCTGGAGACTCATGGTCTGCAAGGCTTGGTGCAACTTCATAATGCTCTGCCTCATCTGATGGAACGCCCGCATCCACAAATAGGGGTAATCCAGGATGATGAGAATCTCTCGATTTTAGATGCTCGAGGGGGCAGCACTTTGATTTGTGGAAGCCAGGCTGTCGACCTCGCATATGCGAAAGCACACAACGTTGGTTTCGGTGCCGTGCAGCTAATTAACTGTCACAACCGTAAAATGATTATCGAGCGGCTGGTGAATACCGCTAGGCGTGGAATGGCATGCGTAGCTTATTGGCATGCTCACGACAGCTCAGCTGAGTATAGCGTGGTGAGTATTGAGGCCCATGCAGAGCACCCTACCTACCTGGAATACGCAGCCGCAGGGAGCGAAGTCGAAACCGAACAGTCGATGATTATTCTGTGCGGTTCCCGCTTAGCTGTGCTGCAGGAATATGTGGCCGATGTTTTACCAGCTAGCAGCGGTAATCTCGTCAGTGTGACGCCCGAAGGTATGAAGTCTTCCCGTCAGTGTGCACTTGAGCACGGTATTGATATGGACGTAACGCTTTCGAATTTGCTGGGGACGCTAATCAAGAATGTATTAGTGGAAGCAACAGAAACGTCAAGAGCTGGCGCAGGGGAGTAATCTTCTATGCAAACGAAAAACAGTCAGCATGACATTTCAGTTACTACGATTGATGATGTACTTAAGCCTATCGCGGAAGCGAAAGGCCTGCCCAACAAGGCTTATACCGATCGAGACTTATTTGAGTTTGAGCGGGACAATGTTTTGGGAAAAACCTGGGCGGGTATTGCCTTTACCAGTGAATTACCAAAGTATGGTTTTGCGAAATCAGTGGACTTCATGGGCCTGCCGTTGGCCATCCTACGTAATCGCGAGGGTGAATTCAAAGTGTTCCACAATGTCTGTAGCCACCGTGGTATGCGTTTGGTACAGGAGGAAGCCGAAGTGGTGAATGTCGTTCGCTGTCCGTACCACTCCTGGACTTATGATCTGAACGGAGAGCTCAAGGGCACGCCACATATCGGTGGCGTTGGTGTGCATTCGATTGCCGGCTTTGAGTGTAAAGAGCATGGATTGGAATGCGTGCGCAGTGCTGTATGGATGGGCATAATCTTCGTCAATCTCTCCGGTGACGCCGAAGATTTTGACAGCCATATCGAAACTTTGGTGCAGCGCTGGGAAGCATTCACTGGCAAAGGCGGCTTGCAGAAGCTACATGCTGCACCGACCGAGGCCAAAATGGAACTGGAAGTCAATGCCAACTGGAAGCTGGCGGTAGAGAACTACTGCGAAGCCTATCACCTGCCCTGGGTGCACCCCGGCCTCAACACCTACTCGCCACTTGATCAACACTACACCTTGATCGTTAACGACAACGCGTCCGGTCAGGGTAGCTACAGCTATAACCTCTCCATCGTGGCCGGTACTTCGATGCCGCAATTTGAAGACTGGCCTGAAGACCAGATTCGCCAAGCTGAGTATGTTTCTTTCTACCCGAATGTCCTGCTTGGTATCCAAACAGATCATGCTTTCGCCCTAATTCTTCTCCCCATGGCCAAAGACCGTACGCTTGAGAAATTAGAGC
>JBPCXM010000801.1:0-5023 GCA_051008535.1 Pseudomonadales bacterium
GGATAGACCTGACCGCCGTGTTAGCGATGCTGGCGCAGCGCGAATGCAACGAAGTATTATTGGAATGCGGACCCACCCTGGCCGGAGCGATGCTGCAAGTCGAACTCATTGATGAATTGGTGATTTATATGGCGCCCACCTTGTTGGGTAGCCAGGCCAATCCGCTATTTGTTTTGCCTTTGCAAACAATGGCCGAGCAACAGCCGCTGGTGATAAGTGACATCCGTGCGGTGGGGCAAGACTGGCGCATCAGCGCGCGACCAAAGGAGTGAGAGTAGTGTTTACTGGAATAGTCCAAGCCGTTGGCTCAGTCAAGCACCTGCAAAAACAGGGAGGCGATGTGCTGCTGCGAATCACTTGCACCGCGTTCGACTTCGAGCAAATAGCGCTGGGGGACAGCATCGCCGTCAACGGCGTCTGTTTAACCGTCGTGCAGAAAAGCGCCGATGGTTTTGCAGCCGATGTATCGGTTGAGACCCTTGAGCATACTTCACTCAAGCAACTCGACGCGGGTGTGGCGGTGAATCTGGAATGTGCTGTAACACCCGCTAGCCCCCTGGGAGGGCATTTGGTCAGTGGTCATGTCGATGGAGTTGGTGAAATCATTGCGTTGCGCGAGGATGCACGCAGTACGCGTTACGAAGTACGAGTGCCTACCGAGTTGGCAAAGTATATTGCAAAAAAGGGTTCAATTTGTATCGACGGCGTTAGCCTTACCGTGAACGATGTTAATGGCGATCAGTTTGGCGTCAATATTATTCCGCACACCAAGCAGCACACGATTTTTGCAAATTACAGAAAGGGTTCGCCGGTGAATATCGAAGTCGATGTGATTGCGCGCTATGTTGAGCGGCTTTTGTTAGGGGACAAAGCCGCTGAGAAAGGTTCGCGACTAAGTACCGGCTTTCTTGCTGAGCATGGTTTTGGTGGCCAGAAGCAATAGCCGGCGCGCGAAACCCATTCCGCTATTGCACAGACTTCAAACGGCGTGGTCCCTCACCGTGCGCCACCAGGCGGTTACGGCCTTGTGCTTTGGCTTGATACATCGCCTGATCGGCTGCGTGCAGCAGCGCAGCGCAATGCGCAAACGGCGTCTGTTCGTCCAGGGTTGCCACACCGGCTGAAATAGTGACCTTTAGCGCTTCACCAGAATCAATGATGAGTTTCTCGTTGCGAAAAGCCTCGACCACCCGCTGTCCCAGCGAGCGGGCTGTGCGTGTGTCAACACCCGGCAGGATGATAACGAACTCTTCGCCACCGTAGCGGGCCACCATATCAGTATCACGGGTGGTAAAATCCAGCAGGCGCGTTGTGTGGCACAAAGCTTGGTCACCAACTGCGTGGCCGTGGTTATCGTTAAGCAGCTTGAAGCGGTCGATATCTACAAAAATAAGGCTTAACGGCCAGCTGTGCTTGCATGCCTGTTCGAATTCCTCGCGCAGTAACTCATCCATACAGCCGCGGTTATAGGCGCCCGTGAGCGCATCGCGCTTGCTTTCGGTCTCCATCACCTGCACGCGCTCGCGTATGGAATCGGTGATTTTTTGCGAGTCATCCAATTGTTTGATAGCTTGCAGGCTGCGTGTGACCAGCACCTCTTTTGCTTCCGACAATAAGGCGCTCATCTCTATATTTTCCAATAGCTGCATGTCAAACAACTCTTCTATTTCTGGAACCTCTTCGGCCAGCTGCTCGCCAATACCTTCCATCCAGTCATCATCCACCGACCAATATTGCTGTGCACGCTCGCTCGCCGCCAGCCATTGTTGGCCGGGCTCCTGCGGCAGCAGCATGTCGGCGATATAGCCCGATACATTGACCGTTCGCAGCAGTGCGTGTTCATCTTCGGTTGCAGCGGCGGGGTGGCCGAGGTGACTGGCGCCTACTGCATGCACCATAGGTTCGGGAAAGCGCCAGCGCGCAAGCAACCAGGCGCCAATGTCGGCGTGATCACTTTGTAAGCGCTCTTTTTCGTACGCTCTTAACGCTTGGTGATCCCGTTGTTTTAAGGCGTCCATACCGTCATACAAGTCAGGCAGCGCCTGATTGAGTGCCAACATGCCGATATCCTGCAGCAGTGCGGCCAAAAAACACTCTTCACTGGCCGCCTTGCTGGTTGATTTGGCGATGATACGGGCTGCGCTCGCCGCCAGTAATGCGCGACGCCAAAACAGGGTGAAGTCTAGCCCGTTTTTTTTGCTGGAACGCAGCGAGCTGACCAGCGAGAAGCTGAGCGCCAATGTAAGTGTGGCGTTCAAGCCAAGCAGCATAACGGCCTGGCGCAAGTTGTTACTCTGCCGTCGTTGCCCATAAAGCGGTGAATTGGCGATGCGCAGTAATTTGGTTGTCAGCGCGGGGTCTATGCTAACTGCATCGGCGACGTCGCCCATGCTAGCGGTGGGGTTTTGCGATAGATCTACGATGCGCGAAGCTGCGGCAGGCAAGCTGGGAAGCTCGCGACAAGCCTCCAGCTTTTTTAGAATGCGTTCGTCCATTCGCAGGGGTAACCTTGTTTTGTGTTGGTTGATGTTGGTCATGCCCAGCCGCAGCGTGGTGACAGACCATTCTCAGACAAAGCAAATGCGCCACTTAATATATTAGTAAATAAGTCGGCCGATAGCGTCATTATTTGCAGAGAAACGTAAAAATAATTGCGATGTGCGATATGCGTCGTATCACAGTGTTAATAAACGATCAGATTTATAGCGCTTTGCGCTAAGGCGACAGCTTGCTTATCGCAAAGTGATCAATCGGAAGACGTCAGTTTACGTTATACTAGTATCACTGGTGGAGACACCATACCACTGTCTATCGCGACAGCGAGGCGTTCCTTGGAACGCCTTCTTCGTTTCTGAGCCTACGTTTTTTATCCCTGATCGACCGAAAACCCCGGTGGCTTTAGCCATCCTATTCCATTTAGCTTACAGCCAGCGCCGCACTCGCCGGCAGTATTCCTCGTAGTCAGAACCGAACAATTCGCGCAACATTTGCTCTTCAGGAAGAATAAATCGGGCTTGAATGACGCCAAGAAACACTGGGATGACAAGCATTGCCAACAGGCTGCTTAACAATAGCGCAGTACCGAGCAGTACCAGCGCCATGCCCAGATACATCGGGTTGCGGGTGTAACGATAGATGCCGTCCGTGACCAGTGCCGTGACATTTTTGAATGGCACCATGTCAGTGTCGGCCTTCTTGAAGCCACCGCCGGCCCAGACTGCCAAACCAATGCCTAGCAGAATCGCTGCGCCACCAAGGTAGGGAAATACCGGCGGAAACTGAATGTTGGGTGCAAAAAAATGATCAAGTGCGAACATGGCCAGCAAACCAAACAGTAACCACACTGGAGGGTAAATTTTTCGTGTCGGTTTATCCATCAGCTAATTCTGCCGCCATCAAAAGCAGAAGAGTCTAACAAACACACAGCCTATGAGGCACCCTGAATCGACATGCTGAAAACAAAACTGGGCTAACACGTCATTCACGTTTAAACTAGTCGCTGACAAATTGCGTAAAGAGCGAGCAACATGACGGCAATGAAAACCGTAGAAGGCGATTTTTCCGCAGGTAAATACTCGTTTGCGCTGCTGGCGTCGCGTTTTAATTCGTTCGTGGTAGACAGTCTAGTTGACGGTGCGGTCGATACGTTGCGGCGTCATGGTGTAGCCGATACAAGAATGACCCTTTACAAGGCCCCAGGTGCGTACGAACTCCCTTTACTGGCCAGCAAAGTGGCCGTCAGTGGCCGCCATGATGCCATTATTGCCTTGGGTGCGGTCATACGTGGTGGCACACCACATTTCGAATATGTTGCCGGAGAATGCGTGAAGGGCTTGGCGCAGGTCAGCATGGCGGCGAGCATGCCGGTTGCGTTCGGCGTATTAACGGTCGACACCATTGAACAAGCGATCGAACGCGCCGGTACCAAAGCTGGAAATAAAGGGGCCGAAGCCGCCGCCAGTGCGTTGGAAATGTTGAATTTACTGGCGAAAATCTAAGCTGCCTAGGCCTGAGCGAATACCGACAAACGCCAACATATGGTGTTGGCGAACCCTCGTCTTTGCTAACGACAGCTCCGCGTTGTAACCAAGTGTCCTGCAATGAATAAACAACCACATCGCCGCATCGCTGGTCGCCAAAAGGCCCGGCACTTCGCCATGCAAGCGCTGTATCAGTGGCATATGGCAGCCACCAACGCCGCTCAAATCGAAGCAGAGTTTTTAACCGGATACGATATGGAGCGGGTCGACACTGAGTACTTTCATACACTGCTGCACGGTGCCATCAACAAAAGCGCCCAATTGACGCCGCTGTTTGCCGAGCATCTCGACCGGTCAGTGGAGGATCTCGACCCGGTGGAACTTGCACTACTGCGGCTGGGTGTTTATGAGTTGCTGGAGAGCATCGACGTGCCGTACAAAGTGGTCATCAATGAGAATGTTAATTTGGCAAAAAAGTTTGGTGCCACCGACAGCCACAAATACATAAACGGTGTGCTCGACAAAGTCGCTCGGACGCTACGCAAAGTCGAAATACACAATGGCGCTGTCTGAGTTCAGGATTATTCAGGACTACTTTACTGATCTTGACCTTGGCTGTGCCCATGTTGTGCAGGGAGTGGGTGACGACTGCGCCCTATTAGCCTCACCCAAGCCGGGTTACCAGCTGGCCTTGTCGACCGACACATTGCTTGACGGTGTGCACTTTCCCGGCCAGGCAACTGCCGACGCGATTGCCCAGCGCGTATTGGCGGTGAATTTA
This sequence comes from Pseudomonadales bacterium, assembly GCA_051008535.1. Classification (GTDB taxonomy): domain Bacteria; phylum Pseudomonadota; class Gammaproteobacteria; order Pseudomonadales; family JAUIET01; genus JBBKXJ01. The sequence continues at coordinate 4,762 of JBPCXM010000801.1, forward strand.
AGTGATCTTAACGCCATGGGTGCAGAGCCGTTGGCATTTACTATGGCGATAACCTTGCCAACTGCCGACAGCCGCTGGCTGGCAGATTTTGCGCGCGGCTTAGGGCAGCAGGCGCTGGCCTACAATATTCCACTGGTTGGTGGCGATACCACGCGTGGACCGCTAACGATCAGCGTGCATATTGTCGGTCAGGTGCCGCAAGATCAGGCGCTGCTACGTAACGGTGCCAGCGTTGGTGACTCGATCTACGTGTCGGGTACGC
>JBPCXM010000802.1:0-4103 GCA_051008535.1 Pseudomonadales bacterium
ACCCGGGCCAGAGGGATTGCCTATCGAAATTTATGCGTTCACATCAACAACTGAATGGGCAGTTTACGAAAATATTCAGTCTGATATGGTAGATCATATTTTGTCGATTGTGCCCGAATTTGGTTTGCGGGTATTCCAGAACCCGACTGGGTCAGATTTATTGCGGTTGACGGCGTTTAATGATCGATTACTTGCAGCGCAGCCATCAGTCAAAGTGTTTGCTGAACACAAGCCCACCCCATAGCAGTCTTCTGTTACCTGTTCCTTGCTCAACCTCTGAAGTGTGGCCGCGAGCCATATAGCTGAAGCGATAGCCGTTGCTCCATGCTACGGTGTAGCCCAGCCATGCTTCGAGTAGTAAGTGATTCAAGTCACCGGCCGTATAACTGACGTCGCTTTGACGAAACTGACCCTGTAAAAATGCATTGTAGGCACGGCCTCTTATCGCCACTCCGGCCCAGAAAAACCGTTCCGCGGCGCGCGATTGAGCGCCGGCGAACGGCATGGATTTCTCGCCATAACTGCTGAGTTCAGGGGTGAATGACCACCACGGCGAAGACAAGCGCCCGGTACGCACGCTTAAGCTCAGACTGGCCTCTGTAATGTAGCCTAGCGACGCTTGATAGCTGCTCTTAAGTTGTACAGAATCGCGGTTTGTGTGCAGCCGATTTTGTCTTGCGATGGTGTAGCGTAGGGTAGGTTCACCACCGGCTGATATCTGATGATTCCAACCTTCGGCCCTGCGCCTGTCAATAGCGCGGTGCACGCCATTTTGCACATCTCCAATTATGCTCAGCCCCAGCACGCCAACACTCAAGCCGCTTTGCCAGGCTACTGCAGCGTTAGAATTAAAGTGTTGACGCACACTTGTGGCATATAACAGACTGGCGTAGGGGCGGTCGTCGTTAATGGCTTCCCTAGAGTTGATGGCATTGGGGGTAAAGCCATACATGCCGAATTCGAAGCCATGAGTGTCATTAAAACCCCGCCATAGTTTGTCGATGCGAAAAAGCCGGTTGATAGCATCAAGCGGCTTATCCAGCGAATACCAGGCATCCCTGGCCGTGTTACCGGAATGGATTATCGCAAAGCCGGCGGTGTAATCCTCATCCCTAGTGCTTGATACCAGGCTGTCATTGTCAATGGCGATGGACCAGCTTGCCGCGGAACGAATTGTGCCTTTGTGTGTGGAGGATACGTTTTCTTCGCTAGCTACACGCACCGGGCGGTCTGTGGAACCAATGTCTACTGCAGTATCGATAGCATACGTTGGCCCACAACATAGCAGCGCGGCAAAACTGAGTGTCAGTATCCGGACTGTAGTAAGGGAGATTTGCATCGGCGGATTGTGATCCATTCAGAGTTGCCGCCAGAAATCAAAGGCTGCCGCCAGCACATCGTTCGGCGCTTCCAGTTGCGGGTAGTGACCAACGTCTACTAGCTCGACGACGTTGGCGTTGGGTACAAGTTCGCGATAGCGCGAGACCATATGCGCGCCGGATACCGGATCCAGCAAGCCGTCAATAAGCCGCATCGGAATATTACTGGCGGTCAGTGCACCGACCCAGCGCTCGCGTAGCTCTTTGCGCTCAACCATATACCTTATAAGTTTTGGCATTACGACCAATCCCTCTTTGTGGCAGATTAGCGACCACAGGCTTTGCAAATCTTCCTGTGCAATCTCTCGTGCACAAACATTGTTAAATTGCGTTACAAACCTTTTAAAGGCGAATTGTTTTGCAAGCAGTGGGCCTAGCGGGCTTAACAGCAAACGTTGGATTAATACCGGGTGATGCGTTTCTGGAAACAGCCCGCCATTGAGAAAACAGATGCTCTCTATGCTGGCGGCAGCAACATTACACTGCTGCCGTGCCAGCAGTTCCTGTGCAACGGTGTCGCCATAGTCATGCGCCAGAATATGATAGTGCGACACGTCGCGGTCGCGCAGAAATGACTCGCACAAATCCGCTTGTTTCATAATCGAATAACAGAACCGCTTGGGCTTATCGGAAAGGCCGAAACCGAGCATATCCAGCGTCATCACCCGATGCGTCACGCACAGAGGCTCCCAGAGTTCGTGCCAATCCCAAGACGCGGTTGGGAAACCATGGATTAGCAACAGCACCGGCGCGTCTTCATCGCCAGAGTTAACTCCAGAATCGCGACAAAAGATCTCGTGCCCGGCGAATAGCAAACGTTCGCCCTGTCGCTGCCAATCTTGAATTGTAGTCATTGCCCTGAATACTTATGTGATCTAGTGCCTTGTTCACCAAAGTTAAGGATACTCCAAAATACGCCAGGTACGGACGCAAAAACTTACAGCAGGTTCTTATTATTTGCGACAGCGTGTTTTGCGGTAACATAGATGGCGTGCCAACGCCGCGATAATCAACAAGGCTTTACCAATAAACATGACAAGCATTGAACGATCCGTGCAAACGCAGATTATCTCCGCCATAGTTGAGTCTGACCACGGCGACGTGTTTTCCTATCTCGGCATGCACCAATCACCACACGGTACTTCGTTGCTTGTGCGAACATTTGCCCCTAACGCTAATGCAGTCGAAGTGATTGACGCGAAAACCGGGAAAATGGTCGCTTCGCTTGAACAGATTCATCAAGACGGTTTGTTTGAAGGCCGTATGGGTAGGCGGCGTAAACACTTTCGCTACAAATTACGGTTGCATTATGAGCAGGGTGAGCACGAAACTTACGACCCTTATTCTTTTCCTAGTGTATTGCATGATGACGACCGCTATTTGTTTGGCGAGGGCACTCACGAGCGAGCCTATGACTGGCAGGGCGCGCACGAGGCGCAAGTGGACGGTATCGAGGGTACGCTGTTTGCGGTTTGGGCCCCAAATGCTAAACGCGTATCGGTAGTCGGGGATTTCAACCACTGGGATGGTCGCCGCCATGCCATGCGAAAACACCCAGAAAACGGTGTGTGGGAAATTTTTCTACCCGAGGTCCACCAAGGCGCGTTGTATAAATACGAGATCCGCACTACCAATGGTGAGCTGTTGCCGTTAAAGGCCGACCCTTATGGCTTCGCGTCGAATCACCCTTCCGACGCGGCATCGATGGTTTGGTCGATAGACAAATACCAGTGGGGTGACCACGCCTGGATGGCCAAACGCAAAGAGCACAATGCGCGTAATGCACCTATCGCCATCTACGAGGTGCACTTGGGTTCGTGGATGCGCATTCCCGAGGAAGGCGATCGTTATCTCAGCTATCGAGAACTGGCGGCGCGGCTGGTGCCCTATGTCAAGGAAATGGGATTTACCCATGTGCAGTTGATGCCCGTCAGCGAGTATCCGTTTGATGGTTCGTGGGGTTATCAGCCGATTGGCATGTTTTCCCCCACCTGTCGCTTTGGCACGCCGGATGACTTCGCCTGGTTTGTAGATTGTTGTCACCAGGCAGACATAGGTGTGCTGCTAGATTGGGTGCCCGGTCACTTTCCAACGGATGAACACGGCCTCGGTCGCTTCGACGGCACATGTCTTTACGAACACGAAGATCCACGCCGTGGCTTCCATCCCGACTGGAATACCCTGATTTACAACTATGCACGCGGTGAGGTTGTCAGTTATTTGCTAAGCAACGCCCACTTTTGGCTAGACGCTTACCATATTGATGGCTTACGCGTAGACGCTGTGGCGTCCATGCTATACCTCGATTACAGCCGTAAGGATGGCGAGTGGGCGCCTAACGCGCACGGCGGGCGGGAAAACCTCGACGCCATCACCATGCTGCAATTGGTCAATGAGCGCCTGTACCGCAACTTTCCAGATATCATGATGGTCGCCGAAGAGTCCACCTCGTGGCCTGGGGTATCGCACCCCACGTCGATTGGTGGGCTGGGGTTTGGCTATAAGTGGAATATGGGTTGGATGAATGACACACTGCACTATATGGCGCGCGATCCGGTGCACCGCAAGTTCCATCACAACGAAATCACCTTCGGCTTACTATACGCGTTCAGTGAAAACTTTGTGTTACCCCTTAGCCACGACGAGGTGGTGCACGGTAAAGGATCGTTGCTGACGCGTATGCCGGGCGACAGTTGGCAACAGTTTGCCAATTTGCGCGCCTAC
>JBPCXM010000803.1:0-2898 GCA_051008535.1 Pseudomonadales bacterium
TGTGAATGCCGTCGAAGCCATGACCGAAGTGTTAGCGTTATCACGGCAGTTTGAATTGCAAGTAAAATTCTTGCATAAGGTCGATCAGAATACGGAAGCTGCGACTCGCTTGTTAAGTGTCTCGTAATCTTCGCGACTGAAGTCCATCATTCCCGCGAAGGCGGGAATCCATGACTGAATATCGCACTGTTTTCAACTGGATTCCTGCCTTCGCAGGAATGACGAAAGAAGAAATTTGTAGTTGTAAAAACTAAGGAAGGTACACCATGCATTCAGCGCTATGGATTAGCAAAACGGGCTTAAGCGCGCAAGACAAACAGCTGAGCACCATTTCAAATAATTTGTCGAACGCGGCGACCGTTGGTTTTAAACGCGATCGCGCCGTGTTCGAAGATTTACTCTATCAAATTCATCGCCAGCCCGGCGCGCAGTCTTCCGAGAGCACCGAGTTGCCTTCAGGCTTGCAGCTTGGTACGGGTGTCAAAGTCGCCGGCACACAAAAACAATTTACCGAAGGCAGTTTGCAAGTGACCGATCAAGCTCTGGATGTTGCCGTCAATGGTCGCGGTTTTTTTGAAGTGTTGCTGCCCGATGGATCGCCGGCGTATACGCGTAACGGCCAATTCCATTTGAGTGCAGATGGCCAACTGGTCAACGCTAATGGCATGTTGTTGCAACCGGCGATTACCGTTCCCGATAATATGAATTCGCTGACGATTGGTAAAGACGGTGTCGTCACGGCAGTCGCAGCCGGCGCGTCAACGCCACAGCAGCTCGGCAACATACAGCTTAATGATTTTATCAACCCGGCCGGTTTGCAAGCCATCGGTGGCAATACCTTTCGCGCCACGGCCGCCAGTGGTACAGCACAGACCACGACCCCTGGAACCGAAGGGGTCGGTACATTGGAACAAGGTTCTCTGGAAAATTCCAACGTTGATGTGGTGGAAGAATTGGTCAATATGATTACCACGCAGCGTGCTTACGAGATGAACTCCAAAGTGATTTCTACAGCTGACCAAATGTTGCAATACGTTAGTCAAAACCTTTAATTAACATCAACTAAGCCGGTGTAACGTATGTTAAAAACTATCGCGCAAAGATTAACGCTGTTACTTTGCACCGGATTGTTGGCGAATTGCGCAACGGTATTGCCGCCAGCGCCAGACGATCCTGAATTTGCACCGGTACCGCTGGCTGCAATGCATCCACCGCCGCCGAATCCGGGCGGTATTTACCAGCCCTCGCACGGATTAGGCCTGTTCGCTGACCGTCGCGCCACCCGCGTTGGCGATGTCATTAACGTGCTGTTAACTGAACGCACGGTGTCAAAAAAATCAGCCGGCACCAGTGTTAAGAAAGAGGGTAGTGTGGACTTTAACGATGGCGCTTTGCTGGGTGTCAAGCCGTCGTGGAGCCCTTACACTTTACCAACGAATATCGATCAGAAGCGTGACTTTAAAGGCGAAGCCGAAAGCGATCAAAGCAATAGTCTTGATGGCAGCATCGCGGTCACCGTATCTGAAGTATTACCGAATGGCTTGCTGCGCGTACGCGGTGAAAAGTGGCTAACGCTAAATACTGGCGATGAATTTATTCGTCTCAAAGGCCTGATCCGACCGGAAGATATTTCACCCGACAATAGCATTTCTTCCACGCGGCTGGCCGATGCACGTATCAGCTACAGCGGGCGTGGCAGTCTGGCCAATGCTAATAAAATGGGTTGGATATCGAAATTTTTCAATCATCCGATTTGGCCGTTCTAACGATGCTTATCATGCGCTCTAGCTCACAAAAAAGTGCTTGCCTTAATTCTCGACTAATGTCGCTGCTGTGGCATAGCTGTGTTGTGGGAGCAGTTTTAATCGCAAACATGACTCTGCTCGCGCCGGTCGCCAACGCCGAACGCTTGAAAGATATCGCGACCCTCGCCGGTGTGCGTTCCAATGCACTGGTTGGTTACGGCCTGGTCGTCGGTCTCAACGGCACAGGCGACCAAACAACGCAAACACCGTTTACAACACAATCTTTTACCAGCATGTTGAAGCAGTTTGGCGTCACCTTGCCGCCGGGCACCAGCTTGCAGTTGAAGAACGTAGCGGCGGTAGCCGTACACGCCGCGCTGCCACCGTTCGCTAAACCTGGGCAAGACGTAGACATCACTGTCTCGTCAATTGGCAATGCAAAGAGCTTGCGTGGTGGTGCGCTACTGATGACCCCGCTGAAGGGTGCCGATGGACAAGTATATGCAATGGCACAGGGTAACCTGGTAGTCGCAGGATTTGGTGCAGAGGGGCGTGACGGCTCAAAAATTACCGTTAACGTTCCGAGTGTAGGCCGTGTGCCTAACGGTGCGACTGTGGAGCGAATGGTTGACAATGCGTTCAGCAAGAACGATTCGCTTATTTTTAATCTACAACGACCCGACTTTACTACTGCCAAGCGCGTTGCAGATAAGGTGAACAATGTACTCGGCCCGCAAGTAGCGCATGCAATGGATGCTGGCTCGATAAAAGTCACTGCACCGGCCAATATGGATCAGCGAGTGACTTATATGTCGGTGTTGGAAAATCTTGAAATTGATCCAGGCAAAGCGGCAGCGAAAGTTATTATTAATTCACGCACCGGTACTATTGTGGTCGGTCAGCAGGTGCGCGTGGCGCCGGTTGCGGTTAGCCACGGTAGCCTGACAGTTACGATTTCGGAAACGCCGATTATTAGTCACCGGCAAGGTTTCTCCGACGGTGAGACGGCGGTTGTGCCAGAGTCGAGCATCACAGCGGAACAAGACGAAAACAGCATGTTTGTGTTTGAGCAAGGCACCTCGCTGGACGAAATCGTGCGCGCCGTAAATCAGGTTGGCGCTGCGCCAGGCGACCTAATGGCGATACTCGAAGC
>JBPCXM010000804.1:0-4720 GCA_051008535.1 Pseudomonadales bacterium
GTACAACAGCGTGTGCTGTTTGAAGAGTTGGTGGCTAATGCCTACCAACAGGGTAAGGCTACCAGCACCGCAGCTTATTTCGAAATTGATGACGTGATCGATCCGGCGGACTCGAGGCGCTGGATCAGCAATACGTTGCAATCGTTGCCGCCGGCCGAAAAGGGCGGGGCTAAAAAACGGCCGTTTGTTGATACGTGGTGAATCAAAAAAAAGGCTAGAATCACTGTTGTGTTTGAAAATCGGTGCCTTTGAATAATTCCTGCCACATTATTGATTCCTATCAAATTTCCATGCATCAATTGTTGTTATTGTTCTTTTTGTAATTTGTTTATTAGATGTCTGTTATATAACGATGATCGTAGGATTCGAGGCCGGTTTCTGCGAAAACAATTTACAAGGTGATGCGCGTATTGTGATGATGGAGCTTTCCAACGGGGTGACGCTGCAACTTTGCCAAACTTGGCCGACTCTACACAACGATGCCGGGGAGGGTCTTCACTGCGTGCCTTGAACAGTGCACAAAAAATCTGAGTAAAACAAGCAATGGATTAGGCATGCTGGCAATGTTTCAGCAAGCACGGTAAATAGCCAAGAATTTTAAGGTGGTCGAATTTTTGGAAGGGAGAGGCACAATGGTAATTGACGGCTTTGCGGAGTTGATCCCTGTGCTGCACATGGCGCATGACTATCGAGTCACAGGAGATCGGGCACAAATCGCCAAAATTCCAGAGAATCTTCCAACCTTTCCGCTTGCCGGTGACACGTACCCTGCGTTAGGAGGTCACTATCACGGGCTACTCCGCTGTAGTTTTATCGCATTCCCGCTGAATCCGTGACCACCTATCGTCGCTCATCCAATGCGACACTAGGGGGTCGGATACTAGGTAGACCCGCACGCCGAACACCGCTAGAGCGGTTCATCGGTCTGTTCACGCTGTTGCGTCCGGGCGAGGGCAGGAGCGTCATACTGTTCTTCCTGTTCGCCTTCCTGCTACTGGTCGCCTACTACATACTGAAAACGCTGCGCGAGCCTCTGCTGCTGATTCACGACCAAGCCGAGATGAAGAGCTATGCCTATGCCACCATCGCCGGCATCCTGCTTGTGCTTATCCCCGTCTACGGATTCATTTTCCGCCGCACCCGCAAGTCGCAGCTCACTCGCTGGGTAACCACGTTCTTCATCGCCAACCTCGGCGTTTTCTATGTGCTGGGTAGGGAGGGAATCGACATCGGCTTCGCCTACTACGTCTGGGTCGGCATCGTAAGTCTGATGCTTACCGTCCAGTTCTGGGGTTATGCCGCCGACACCTATAACCTGAAGAGCGGGCAGCGTCTGTTTCCAGTGATCATGGTCGGTGCAACCCTGGGTGGTCTGATAGGGCCGCTCATTGCCGGTGGGCTGTATGAGCGCATCGGACCCTGGAATCTGATGCTGTTGGTGGGTTTGCTCCTTGCCGCAACGCTGCCCCTCGTGAAATTAGCGCGTAATGCGGTGCCCGCCGGATCCAGGAGTACTATAGCGACGACTGCACCGAAACCGCACTTCATGGGTGGCCTGGCCATGGTGCTGCAAGACCGCTATTTACTAATGCTGGCGGTGCTAATGGTCATTCTAAATTGGGTTAACACGACGGGTGAGTACATACTCGCCGAGTTCGTCGTTAGCTACGCGAAGCAACGGGCAGAAACCGACGCAACGCTGGCCAAGGGTGATGTGATCGCCACGTTCTACAGCCAATTCTACTTTGCCGTAAATGCATTGACCCTGCTAATCCAAATGCTGCTGGTGGCGCGCATCTTCCGCTGGATAGGCGTGCGGGGTGCCGTGTTGGTGCTGCCGGCGATAGCATTTATCGGCTACGGCTTGATTGCGTTCGTGCCGGTGTTCAGCATCATCCGCGTCGCGAAGATCGCGGAGAACAGCACCGATTACTCGCTGATGAACACAACACGGCACACGCTGTATCTGCCGTTGTCCGATGCACACAAGTTCGAGGGGAAGACAGCGGTCGAGACTTTCTTCTGGCGTCTAGGAGATCTCATTCAGGGTGGTGTGATCTTTATCGGTTTGCACTGGTTGAATTTCGTGCCGCGGGATTTCGCGCTGATGAATATGTTACTGGCGGCGATCTGGTTCTGGGTTGCGATCAGGCTCGGCCGGATGTATACAGGCGCTGCCGATCGGCATTTGAGCAATGAGGCGCCAATACTTACCCGCTCGCTTGTCGAGCAACATGCGCCGGCGGGTCAGTCTTTTAGTTTCTCTCTACCCTTCGACGCTTTCACAGACCCGGATCCTGGCGATGTGCTCCGCATATCCGCCACTTTGAGCGACGGGTCCCCATTGCCACCATGGTTGAGATTCGATCCCGAGATGCTTAGTTTCAGTGGTAATGCACCGGATTACGTAATAGGCCGCACGGAACTCGCCGTACGGGCTACGGATTTTGATGGCGACTCGGTTAGCGCTCCGCTGCTGCTATATCATGATCCATAAGAGCATGCGCGTTGCGACAATAAAAATATGGAGCCTGGTGTCGTCAGCAGCCTGCCTGATCTCGCTCCCTCTGGCAGGACTGTCTCAGCAGGTTTTGGAAGAACGTCACGACGTGCCGCATCCTCCGGCTGCCCTGTTTGCCGACACAGCGCCGTTCGAGATGGAGATGCGCCTCGATTTTGACGAGATCTGCTTGAATCCTGAAGCCAGGGATTGCCCGGACGTGCCGGCAGAAATCTCCTATCGCGCCGCCAACGGATCGGAAAAGCGTTTGGCAGTGAATATCCGCACCCGTGGCCGCTGGAGAGAAACCACCGGCGACTGCAGCTTTCCGGCCCTCTTCGTGTATTTTACGCCAGATCAGACACGCGGTACCGTATTCGAAGGCGAAGCCATGCTGCCACTGACCACCCACTGCAAGCATTCCAGCTTCAAATACGAGAATTATGTGCTCACCGAGTACCTGGCGCACCGTCTGTATCGGCTACTGACCGACGTCAGTCTGGACGCGCGGATGTTACACGTGACCTACGTGGATGCGGACAACGACCGGCGCCGGCGGCGCTATGCGTTCTTCACTGAGCACTTTGAGCGCCTCGCAGCGCGGAACAACAAGGAGTTCTATCGAGTGAGACAGGTCGAGCTCAAAAGCACGATCCCGGAGGAGATGGCTACTCTCGCGCTGTTTCAGTTCATGATCGGCAATCTCGATTGGTCCGCGTATGCGTGCCACAATATCGCCGTTTTTCGAGATGTGAATGGCAGCACGACGCCGGTGCCGTACGATTTCGACTTTTCAGGAATAGTCGACGCAGAGTACGCGACGCCGCCGGAACGCTTCAACCAGCGCAGCGTTCGCTTCCGTCGCTATCGGGGCTATTGCTGGCCTGATTTGGACTGGTCGGTACTGTTCGAGAAATTCCAGCGCATACGCGACGACGTATTCCAGGAGCTGGCAGCGGTACCAAGTCTGTCCAAGTTCCATCGGCGCCGCGTTGACCGTTACATAAGAAGTTTCTACAAGATCATCGACTCCGAGGCGAAGCGTCGGAAGCAGATCATCAAACGCTGCAGAAAACTGCCGGGTCGTGTGCCGTAGTCGTCAGGGCGTGGCAACAAACTTAAGCAGCGCATCGCGACGTGCCAACAATGCGGCGATGCGCTTCTTGTCGAGCCATGCGCCCAGTGCGGTCTGCAGCGTTGTCTCATCCAGCCGCGAAAGGGCCTCGACTGCACCAATCGGCGTCTTTAGCACATCCTTAGATAGACCGGCTGGCAAGCGCCGTGACTTGCCGAATGCCGTACCGTGGTCCACGAGGTGCAGTATCCAGCTCCGCTGTTGGTAGCGAACCGAGTCGAGGGAGCGTGCCCGGGTGCCGGTTAGTATGTCGAAAGCATGTTTGAGCTGAAATTGCGCACCGATCGGACACCAACCCGAAAAATAGAGGTCCTGTTCCTGGCGTTGCTGTTCAGTGATTGTATCCGGATAGACGAGCTGCAGCGCACCATCCGTGTCCTCGATACGACGGGGCACGGTCGGCGGAACGAGTTCCGTGCCTAGCAACTCATCCAGCGCATGCGCGGCCAGCTCCATGGCATCGGGGCGGCCGCGTCTGGTTGGGTAAAACAAAGTGCGAATCGATCTACCCTCGTGCTCGATGATCACGCCCCACTGTTTACTATCGCCAGAGCGCTCGACGGAACCGATGGCGCCAGTCGCCAGGGCAGCTTCGATGTCCGAGTTACTCAACCCGTAGGCAACCGGGCGTTCCTTAATTTCCGGCGCGATGCGCTCACTGGGGTTGAGGTATTGAACCTGCATCTTCTTGCCCTGCTCCAGCACGAGTGCTGCCGGACGGCCTTTATAGTGGCTCACCAGCATGCCTGTATCGACCATAACAACACGTCCATCCCGAATGACGTGGACACGCTTGTCTGGCGAAGGCGTGTGGCCTACGATGAGGCGGCTGACGCCGAGGCGATTCAGGTAGGTATCGAGTATGGGCAGTTCGAGAATATCGCGGCAATAAACCGAGCCCCGGTACCAGAAAGGGTTCTCATTTTGATTCACCAATGCAGTGCTCAGCTCGCCAAGCTCAGTGACTAATGCCTCGATCTCCCCATTGCCTTCAATTTTTTCACAACTAATTGCCCGCTCTGCGACACAGGCGGAGGGGTCTTCCAGAATGCCGTTCTGCCCGAGTTCCAGGGCTCGGTCAGGCT
>JBPCXM010000805.1:0-5132 GCA_051008535.1 Pseudomonadales bacterium
GCGTAGCAGCGGCCAAGAAACGTGCCGGCTTAGACCAACACCCACACCGTCGCTGTTATTAGTGACATCACTATCGCCATTTTGAGGTGGATTCTACCGCGTACTGAAAGCGCTCGTTCATTCGCAAAAAAATCGATAACGGCAAGCAAACCGAATATTGACGCTACTAATGAAATGATGACTAAAGCAAGTGGCATGGAATTAGGGTGACGATAGCCATCTCTAACGCAATCACCCCACCTTAAGTTGTCGTTTCTGGCGAAACCCTGGTGCGCGCGTCTCGTAGAATGGTTTGCCCAATAAAGCCAATTCCAGGGCGGCAGCATTGCGCTGGCGCTGAAAACCGTTGTGTAACACGTTAATGCAATTTTGTTCTGATATCGGCTTGCCGCAGAGATATCGATTGCCCGGTTGGAAGTGCTGCTTGTTCTCTTCCCACCACTGCAACAGAAGAACGCGATTTGGCCATGGAAGGTCTTCGTCTTCATCCATGGCTACGTTTTCATCGGCCGGGTCTTCTGTTGGCCCCGCTTCTAAGCCTTCTGGCCAGTCTTCATTCAATTCTTCATAGGCCAGATCTACCCCTGTAATCGTCGAGAACGCCTCTCCTGCTACGCGTTGTATATCCGGGTTTTCCATGTGTTTTAGCAGCCCTGGAATCCACATCGGATCACCACTTATGCCAGCGCCCATCATCGCCAGGCGCATCGTGCTTTTATCCCGCGCTAGTGCCTGAAATAAATTTTGCGCATCCTTTTGATCCATTACGCGGGCAATAAGCCGTAATGCGCGGATCGCAAAGTTTGTATCATTAAGTACATGTTGCTGCAACGGTCCAACCGCTGATCTATCACCCATCAAGGCGACCGACCAATTCGCCCAAAAGTTATGGGATTCTGTTTTGCTGTTTCGAAAAGGCGTGATCGCAGGCACCAAATCTATTCGGCGTAATTCACCTATGGCTCTTAATGTTCGCGCTACAGTCTGTTCATCCGAGTGCGCTAGTGCCTTCTGCAGTGACGCGCGTGGATCAGTTCGATGCAGCGCGCAGGCAGAGATTCCAAGGGCCTGATAAACCGGATCATTCGCGTTTAAAAAAGATTTAACCAGGTCGATGATGGATTCCAGCGGATGCCAAGCAAGGGCCGATACCAACGCTCCGTAGTTTTCTTTACTACCTTTCGCGGCTTCAAGTATCAGGTCGATCTTCTTGCCATCAAGAGTACCAGCCGCCAGCCACCCTGCAACAAACACCTCGCCAGGCTCACCAATGCCCAACGCATTTTTAGCGATTTCCCAACCATAGTCGCCTGCAATCAACAAACCATCCAGATGTGCGGCGAGTCGATTGTCTAACTCGGCTAGATCACCGAGGTCATAATGAGGTTCGTGAACCGCGGCGTTACGGAGTAGCCACAAAAATGCAGCATCTTCGGCGTGACGATCTATCACAACAGGAATGACTGACGAGGAGTTCATACGAGAAAACTATTTTTCATCGCAGTAGCGCTACAAGTTATCAAGGTTAAGTTCAACCGCCTGCGCAGGCACCAATCCCAATCCCCATTGCGGCCTTCGGGTATGGAGATAGCGTGCCATATCCCTGACATTGCGATTACTAACCAGCTCTACATCGTCATCATGGGTTTCATACACTTTGCCGCGGCACATTAGTCTGCGTAGCTCCGGCTGGGTAGGTTGCGAACTCCCGAATCGACTTCGGTAATACTGCTCCTGGCCTTCAGCAATCTCTACCCCGTTAATCGACGTCGTATCCCCTCCTGCGATTCCGCCCCTCCGGTGCAATCTTCGGTCACTCCAACCCGTCTTATTGTGCATGGCTTCGTGAAAAATGGTCTCGGCAATAAATCGCGCGGAATGACAATCGCAGTACACTTCGGAAAGGGTAAGGTTGTTTTCTGTCAAGGTGATTCCGTTATGGTCAGCATCCGGTTCGTGGGTTGATCCAAAGCGAGGCAATAGAGTCCGTCGGCGACTACTTAACAAGTAAACCAGAATTTCGCGGTCTGGAACATTTATTTCTTGCTCACCGTCTATCCAATTGAAAGCAACTGAGTCAAATCGCGGGCGGCGTCTTCTGGCAGCACGAAGCACGCGACCAAACCAGGCTTGCAAATCACGTTCAACGCCCGTCTGGTTTACACGTACGGAGCCGGCTTTTGCTAAGTGTATCGTATATGCTGACAAAACAATTTGATCCTAACGCTAGTATTGAGTGCTGACATAATTTGCTATTGAATTGATTACAATGCAAAGCCTGACCCCGTGATCCACCGGAATCTTGGCAACGGATCAACAGAGTCCTAAGTAGTCGATCTGAACCCTTTCTTTCCTTTATCGTTTACTTGCTCAATGCCTCAATAGCCGACTTAGCAGCTTGGCGCACATCGGGGTGTCGATCATTCACCAGCGGATGAATATGTTGACAAGCTGCTCCACTTCCAAGTCTAGCCAATTCATCGATCGAATTTTCTCTGACAATGAAGTGAGGATCGTTAAGTCCAGCGACCAATATTGGGTATGCCTCGTCATTAGGCAGTGTATGGCTAACATATCTCAATACCGCGCCTCTAACATACGATGACTCGTGACTGGCAAGTTTTTTAACTTCATCCCACATATAAATATTCTTTAGGTTTCTTAAAGCATCGATCGCTTCGGCCACGACTAATTCATTATTGTTACCGAGGTACGACTTTAACAATTCATTCAACTGCCCACTATTCTGTCCTAAACCCATGCCAAATATTGCTGCCCTAAGACGGGAACCATTATACTCATGGATATGATTAAGTAAGTATCTAGGATCGAGCTGAGATATATTGAAAGCAATCACGTCATAATAGTCATCGTCTTCTACGTCGCATAAAAATAGACTTTCAAGCTCAGTGAGTGATTTATCAGCAATGTATACAGTCTCCATATTCATAATCATCTACCTTTTCCACAAATTTCTCGAACTTCATTCAGTGTCATTCCTTTAAGTTTAGGTGGGAACTCATTTTGAATGGAACCGGGCAGATCTGAACTTCTAATTGTTCCGTTATTGATTTTTTCTCTTAATTGTTGTTTCCGTTTTTCGGGTAGCTTTTTCCCAAGCTTTTCTGCTAATCGTATTGGTTGTTCCAACATCTTGATCGCTGTTTTACATTCATCTTTAGAAGGCCCTCCCGGTACACCCTCTTGATTCTCACCACCCAAACAAGCTGTATTCCCATGATTCATCATCATCTTGTCACTAAGACGACAAGCATTCTTACCTTCTATCTTCACATCAAATGAATACAGAATCCAGGTAGCTTCCTTCATGTTCGTACTGGATTTCACACCTCCCGCCGTCCCAGGTTCATCACCAGTACAACGACTAAATTCAGAGCCTTTTATTGCAGCCGAATTTCCACCGTCAAATTTAACTTTTTTGCTGCCCTTTTTTAAGTCACTAGACATCGAGACAATGACGGGATAGGGAATAGGTATTGGCCCACCCGGCGACGGTGTTTTGCAAACATCTGGCAACGTCGATTTTGCTATTCCCATACTACCCTTATGCACCAAAGAGTTTGACTTTCCATTGACATGTATGGTGCAAGCCATTAGACAGCTCTCCGCTGTTCAACCAAAGTTTGAATTAATGCGGCGGATCGTTCACCACCTTCAGAACTCGCCCATAAAAGAGAATAGGGACCTTTTTCGTACCCTTTTTCAGCAGCAACAACTAACAAACTCAAATACAGCGACCCAGACGCTGCACCTACATCGCCCCAACAATCTGCTGGTGCTAAATAATCTGAAGGATCTGAAAAATTCTCTGCTAATCTGCATAACATAAAACCGTATTCATCAGCTCGGTAAGCCTCACCATTCTGGTCACAAATGGTGTAGTCAATTTTAGATTCTTCAGGCAATCCTGCTACGGCCCCCCTGACCGCATGTGTTAGTCCTTCTCCAACACAAATCGTTTCAGTTTTGATTCTATTCTTTTCTTGCGCCGATGAAACAGTCACTAATTGAACCCTCACAGGCAATTTGTATTTATGGGCAGTAACTGTGGAACATAGCAGGCAAAATGAGGCCGCTTCGCCTGGAATAAACCCCCACGCATTCGACGGAAAATGAAACTGTTCATTTTCTTCCACCCAATCCAACGTATCGGGATCAATGTAACTATCAATACCGCCTACCAGGCAAAACTCACATTCTTTTGCAGCGAGTAACTTGCCGGCTGTTTCCAACGCCATCAGCCCGAGTGCGTGACCTCTAAAAGCTGTTCTAGTACTCCTAAAAACAATATGTTCAGTACTCTGCGCCAAGATATAGCGATCTATTTCTTTATCCAGGTTATCTGGCAAACCCGGTCGTTTCTCGGGAAGCGCAACCACCGCTATTAACTCACATTGTTGTCTAATGCCTTGCAGCGGCTCGAGTGCTTCATCGATAGCTGGCGCGGACATCGCGATATATCTATCTACTCCAGTTAACGAGGCATCAATAGAAGGCACCATGGCTAACACATAAGGATCACCCTCTTGATTGATCAAATAAGGGTGCTCTTCAAAACCATCTATACCGGCTCTTACTGCGGCAGCCGTCGCGGCTGCATTTAGTCCCACGGCCGTGGTTGCACCATTGCCAACGATACAGATAGGGTCGTTTGGGGAAGGCATTTTGTGAATCACGGCTACGTTTACACCATCACACAGGCACAGCTTGCGCTTTATCGCGGTCGGAAAGCATGATGCGATCTTTGAGTCGTATAGTTGTACTGATTAATTTCAGTACCTTATGGTGACATTGGTGATGTAAGTGCCACGCCAGCACAACTCTGGGAAAATCCGGCTTCATGGTGACGGTATGCAATACTGCGTGATGAACCGCTGATGTACCGTCGTCAAACTGGGTAGAAAGCGCAAAGGATATTCGCGGCAACTGAAATTCAAGATAGCCATTTGGTGTCATATTGAATAGCTCGACGACTTCACCTCCTTTGAGGAACCCAGGCACTTGCTGATCCTGCGGCGCACACTGGTGATAACTATCATCAAAATCATCGGGCAATAGCGGTTGTTTGTTGTTTTGCCATTTTTCATCGTAGGTACCGGCTAATTCCACTC
>JBPCXM010000806.1:0-12884 GCA_051008535.1 Pseudomonadales bacterium
TCGCTCACCCTGGAATATTCTTGAAGCTTAGGATTACTCGGTTGTACGGCGCGCGAGAGTATGGGGTTATTTTGCAGTGACTAGCGCCAGGGACGGACGCGGGATGGGGCAAGGACGCCCCGTGGAACGGAGAAATAACCCCGGCCTCTCGTGTGCCGGTGAACATGATTCATGCATGAGTTACAATTGCGAACTTTTGCCGGACCAATTCACAAATGCAAGAACTCAACCCAATCTACCAATCAATCAAAGATATGTCTGCCCGCTCTGAACAGCTCAGGGGGTATCTTTGACTATGCTCAGAAAAAAGAGCGTCTGACCGAAGTCGAATTGGAACTGAGCGAGCCTGCGGTTTGGGATGATCCTGTGAAGGCGCAAGAGTTGGGCCGCGAGCGCTCCGCGCTTGAATCGGTAGTGGCAACCCTGGATGCACTGCAAGAAGGTCTTAGTGACAATAAGGAGCTGCTCGATTTAGCCGCAGATGAAAATGACGATGAGGCGGTTACGGCGCTGCAACAAGATCTCAATGGTTTGCAAAGCCAGCTTGAAACGCTTGAGTTTCGCCGCATGTTTGCTGGCGAGATGGATGCAAACAACGCATTTCTGGATATCCAAAGTGGCTCCGGAGGCACGGAAGCGCAGGACTGGGCCAATATGTTGTTGCGCATGTATCTGCGCTGGGGCGAGCGACGCGGGTTTAAAACCGAGTTGCTGGAGGCATCGGCGGGTGAGGTGGCAGGTATCAAAGGCGCGACAATAAAATTCGAGGGTGATTATGCTTACGGCTGGTTGCGTACCGAAACCGGCGTGCATCGATTAGTGCGCAAATCGCCGTTTGATTCGGGCAGTCGCCGCCATACCTCGTTTGCCTCGGTATTTGTGTCCCCTGAAATCGATGAAAACATCGATATCGAAATCAATCCGGCCGAGTTGCGTATTGATACTTATCGCGCCAGCGGCGCGGGTGGCCAGCACGTTAATAAAACCGATTCTGCCGTGCGCATCACGCATGAACCGAGCGGCGTTGTGGTGCAGTGCCAAAGTCAGCGCTCGCAGCATCAGAACAAAGACAATGCGATGAAACAACTGCGCGCCAAGTTGTATGAAATAGAATTGC
Organism: Pseudomonadales bacterium; assembly: GCA_051008535.1. Lineage (GTDB taxonomy): Bacteria > Pseudomonadota > Gammaproteobacteria > Pseudomonadales > JAUIET01 > JBBKXJ01. The sequence goes on from JBPCXM010000806.1 coordinate 1,118, forward strand.
ACGCGCGCAATGCCGGCCAGCAAGCGCTGGAAGATAGCAAAGCCGATATTGGTTGGGGTAGTCAGATTCGCTCTTACGTGTTGGACTCATCTCGTATCAAGGATTTACGCACTAATGTTGAAACATCCAACTGCAACGTCGTGTTGGATGGCGATATAGATATGTTTATTGAAGCCAGCCTAAAAGCAGGCCTATAGCATCAGGAAACCCTATGACCGAAGAAGATGTACAACAAGACGAACATAAGCTTATAGCCGAACGGCGGCAAAAACTGGATGCTCTACGCGAACGGGGCAATGCTTTCCCGAACGATTTTCGGCGTGACTCGCTAGCGCAACTGCTGCAAGACAGCTATGCGGAAAAATCCAAACCAGAGTTGGAAGAGCTCAACGACACCGTCAGCGTTGCCGGGCGCATCATGCGCAATCGCGGTGCCTTTCTTGTGTTGCAGGATACCAGTGGGCAAATTCAACTCTATGTGAATCGTAAAGCACTGCCTGAAGTTGTACTAGCGGAAATCAAAACCTGGGACCTGGGCGATATCGTCGGCGCACGGGGTCCGGTGCACAAGTCCGGTAAAGGTGATTTGTATATCGATATGCAAGAGGCCAAATTACTAACAAAATCTTTGCGACCCTTGCCCGACAAATTTCACGGACTTGCCGATCGCGAGTTACGTTATCGGCAGCGTTATGTTGATTTGATTATGAATCCCGAGTCGCGTCGTGTCTTTCAGCTGCGCGCCAAGGCGGTTGAGGCAATACGCCAATTTATGTTGAGCCGCGAATTCATTGAAGTTGAAACACCGATGATGCAACCGATTCCGGGTGGCGCCGCCGCGCGGCCGTTTGTGACTCACCACAACGCGCTAGACCAGGAGATGTTCTTACGCATTGCACCTGAGTTGTACTTGAAGCGTCTAGTTGTTGGTGGCTTGGAAAGAGTGTTCGAGATCAACCGTAATTTTCGTAACGAAGGACTGTCTACCAGGCACAATCCTGAATTCACGATGCTGGAGTTTTATCAGGCCTATGCTGATTACAATGACTTGATGAACCTAACAGAAGATATGTTGCGCACGGTAGCGCAAAAGGTCTTAGGTGTTTCGACGGTGACCTATCAGGGTGTCGATTATGACTTGACGAAGTCGTTCATGCGCATGAGCGTGAAGGAATCTTTGCTGCACTACAACAATAACTTTAGCCCAGCGCAGCTAGAAGATCTCGAGCAGGCAGCTGCACTGGCGAAAGCGTTGGAAATACCAGTGAAGGATTCCTATGGTTTGGGCAAAATCCAGATAGAACTGTTCGAAAAGACCGTAGAACACAGGCTGGAACAACCAACGTTTATTACAGCTTATCCCGCCGAGGTTTCGCCGTTGGCACGCCGCAGCGATGCCGACCCATTTGTAACCGACCGTTTCGAATTTTTTATCAGTGGCCGCGAAATTGCCAATGGCTTCTCCGAGTTGAACGATGCGCAAGATCAGGCCGAGCGATTTTTGCAGCAAGTACGGGAGAAAGAGGCCGGTGACGACGAAGCCATGCACTACGACGCCGATTACGTGACGGCGTTGGAATATGGCATGCCGCCGACTGCAGGCGAGGGCATAGGCATTGACCGGCTGGTGATGTTTTTAACCGATACCACCAGTATACGCGACGTGTTGCTATTTCCGCATCTGCGTCCCCAGTGAGTGGCTAAATGGAGATCAAATAAACACCGGAATGACGTTTTTTTGGCGCCAGCGTTTTCATTCGGAAGGTTTCCGTGTATCCTGCGAAAATGTGAATATTACCAAATTTTACTAACAGGAAGACCAAGCCGTGTGGCGCCAGCTTTTCATCGTTATATTTCTGATTCTTTCGCTACCGGCCTGCGATCTGATCTATCCACAAAGAGCCGAGCCGGCCCCAGAAGTCGAAGCCTCAACGGCCAAGCCAGCGGCGGTAGATATCAATCCACGGGTTGAGCGGCCAATGTCGCCAAGGCCAGTACTTGGCGGTGTGTGTCAAGACAACCCGGCGATACGCCTACTCGCCAGTGGTCAATACGAGCCCGCCCATGCGCTGCTACAAAAAGAGGTACAGAAGGAGGCTCGAGCTCAACCACAAGCCGCGCAGCAATATTGCAACTACCTTGGCTTGAACCTGTTGCATTTGCTGTCGGCTTCGCCGTATTTTAATCTTGCCAACGCGGTGAAATATCAAAATCGCCTGCAGGCGTTGATCGACGAAGGGGTCAGTGACGAGCAAGGTTTGTTGCTAAGCAAAGCCTTGAATGAGGTGATGTTGCAACATACGGCAAATAGTCGCTTGCAGACTGACATTGCTGAACTACGCACCGAGCTGAAGCAAAAAGAAGACGCGATTCAACGTCTCAAAGAACTCACTATGGAAGAAACAGGGAGTTAGGGAGCCTCCCTAGTTCAGCAAGCTATCAGAGCCAGCCGTGGCGATGCCGCCGTCATCCGACTGCGACGTTTCGATCTCTTGCTCGTAGGCCAGAGGTAAATCGATATAAAAGGTTGTGCCGACATCGATTTCGCTTTGAACCCAAATATCGCCACCCATTAGCTGGCAAAATTGTCGGCTGATAGCCAAGCCCAGGCCCGTACCACCATATTTTTTCGTCGTTGATTGATCCGCTTGTACGAAACTTTCAAATACCTTCCCACACTGCTCTTCGTTCATGCCGATACCGGTGTCGCTCACCGAGAACCGCACGAAATTACGCTCATCTTTGTTGACTAGACGATCACTGATCTCAATGTGGCCATCGGCGGTAAACTTGCAGGCATTACTTAGCAGGTTAAAGAATAATTGCCGAAACTTTGTCGGGTCGGCGTAAAGTGGTGACAACCCTTCCACCAGGCTCAGTTCTATCGCATTGTTATTTTGGTCTGCCAACGGGCCTATCGTTGACACCACTTCGTGGATCAATTCGCTGGCGTCAAACCATTCGTTGTTGATTTGCATTTTGCCCGACTCAACCTTGGATATATCGAGCACATTGTCGATAAGCGTGGAGAGGTGTTTGCCTGCGACAGATATTTTGGTGATGTCGGCTGCCAAAGCTTCACCGGGCACTTTGCTATCGTCCCTGATCTCCTCGCTCAGCATATCGCTATACCCAATAATGGCATTTAAAGGGGTGCGTAATTCGTGGCTCATGTTAGCCAAAAACATGCCCTTCGCCGCATTCGCCTGATCGGCGTTTTCCCTGGCGCGCTGTACTTGCTCAATTGCCTGGCTCAGCCGACCCGACATAGCATTAAACGACACGGCTAGTTCGCCCAACTCGTCTTTGCTGAATTCCGGAATACGATAGTCGAGGTCGCCCTCAGCAACGTGGTTAACCCCCAGCGTTAGTTGGTTTAACGAACGGTTAGTGTAGCGAATAAGAATAAAGCCAAGCGTGCTGGTTAGAAAAATTGACAACAGAAACACGATGATATTGATGCGGTCGGTGAGATCGGTGTTTTTGTCAATCTGGATAGCGTATTCTGCCGCCGCTTGTATTTCCTTAAGACGCATCGTCGCAACGCTGTCAACGGCGAGTTTGTAAGTGTCTTTGAGCTGTATGCTGTCAGGCTCTTTTACATCGGCCGCATTGTAGTCCTGCAAAAACTGTTTCCAGATCGTATGCAAACTGGCGAAGTGTTGGTTTAGCAGTGAATAGGCCGGTATAGATTCTTCGGAAGTAAAATTTTCCAGATCGCGTAATCGTACAGCGATCTTTTCGATGCTCTCGTGCAGCAATTGAATTTCGTCATCCGCCAGCCGCTCGTAGTCGTCGGTTGTTTCTTTCAATGTAGCGAAAAACAGTATCTTTTTGTGATTGACTTCCAGTTCCTGCCCTACCTCCGCGGCGCGCTGTTGGCTACCCACCGATTTTTGCAAGGCAGAAAAGCCCTCACGGCGCACTTCGCTACCCCAAAAATAGCTCGCAACGTTGATCGAGAAGAACAACAGAATGGCGAATATTGATAGCGCCAGCCGCTGACCGAGACTCATTTCAGATGTTCCCGCAACAGGGCTGCATGGACGTTTCAGACAAGGTAATGTGAAGGGCTAAAACGCGGATTTTGCTGTTCCAGCACTGCCTTTGATGCATCAACAGTTGGTTGCAGTCTGGCACGCCAGTAACTTTTGTATTTTGCCAAGCAGTTGCTGGAAGTTAATCGGCTTTGTTTCGTATTCGGTACAACCCACAGCCCTGGCGCGCTCGCGGTCGTTGGTCATTGCGTGTGCTGTGAGCGCAATAATAGGAAGGTGGTTTAGTAGAGGGTCGTCTTTTATCATCTGGCAGGTGGTCCAGCCATCTTGTACCGGTAGGTTCATGTCCATCAGCACCAAATCTACATCGGCCTCGGCCTCGCGTAAGCGGTGCATGGCATCGACGCCGTCGATCGCGAGCACAACTTTGAAGCCTTTTTTCTGCAGGCGGCGCGACAGCAAATCGCGGTTCATTTCGTTATCTTCAACGATTAAAAGAGTGTTACTCATGGGGCGCCGCCGGTGGTTTCTCATTTGGCAGGCTGTTTGCGTAGTCTACGGCATAAACGTTGATGATCTCTTCAATACCCTGCGCACGCAATGCAAGCGCGGGTCCGACGCTGATAGATTGTTGCAGTGCCTCAAGCGTGTTTTGCGATATGAGCACGTCGTCGGCGCCCGAGATATCTTCAATGCGCGCAGTGATATTCACAGGTTGGCCAACGACGCCGAACTTGCTGCGTTTTTCCGAACCAATATTGCCGGCAATAACCGCGCCTGTGTTGATAGCGACGCTGGTTTTAATCGCCGGTAGGCCCAGCGCTGCATTCTTTTTGTTCACAGCATGCATCGCATGTTGCATCGAGATAGCGCAGGCAACGGCGCGGTCCGCATCGTCGTCGCTTTGCAGCGGCGCACCAAAAATAGCCAATATAGCGTCGCCAATAAACTCATCGACAGTGCCGCCATGGTCGACAATGACTGCCGACAATGTACCCAGATAATTATTCAACAGCTGCACGACTTCGGTGGGCCGTAAGCGATTGCACAAAGCGGTGAAACCACAGATATCGGTCATCACGGTGGTCACGACCTGCAGGCTGCCGCCCATATCCAAACCGTCGGGGTGTTCCAGCAAGCGTTCGGCGATCTCTTCGGACGTATAGCGGCCAAAGGTTTTCCGAATAAAGGCATGGCTGTTGGATAACTCTGCCAGGTATGTTTGTTCGCGGTCGCGCCAGCTCTTGCGTTCCAGACTGGCGTCAATTCGCGCGCTGAGCAGTATCTCGTTCACAGGCTTGAATAGATAGTCTTCTGCTCCGGCTTGAATGCAACGAATGACCTCGGCATCGTGTTGCTGACCGGATATCATAATGACTGGTATTTCGCGCAGGCTTGCGGTATTTTTTATGCGCTGCAAAATGTCGAAGCCGTTCATATCCGGCAGCATCAAATCCAGTAGTATTAAGTCTAAATCTGTGTTGGCATCTTCCAGTTGGCGCAAAGTCTCGGCGCCCGAACTCGCTTCAAGCAAAGTATGCCCGGATTTCAACAAGTGACGGCAGAGTAATTTCCGATTGACCTCGTTGTCTTCGACCACTAACAGACGGCCGGTTTTGGCGTCGTCTTTGGCAGGTGCAATACTCTGCGTAACGGTTTGCTCCGGGGTTGCCGGAAAGCTGGACATTAGCTCTTCGTTGTAATGCAGAATGGCGTGCAGTGCCGCGTTCAGTTCTTGGGTGCTGTCGGATGTGTCTTCCAGGCACATCTCTGCGTAGCCGCGCACCGCATTAACATTGTTTCTGAAGTCATGCAGCCAAGTACGCTCGCCTTCCTGGCTGCTTTGCAGCGGCCGGTAGTCGACGCATTGTTTGAGCTTGCTTAGCGCTGCGCCCAAAGCGGTGAGGCCATCCTGTAGATCAGGCGCGGCGGGGTTGTCCAGCTTTAGGCGCGCCAATTCCTGCTCTAAAACCACTACCTTGCTCGCCAGTGAGCGGGCACTGAGTTGCGCGGCATCGCTTGCAGCTTGAGACTCGATTTGTTCTTGCAATGGACTCATTCGATTGTTCCAATTGAACGCTATTGTATGTCTGTTTGCTTGTGCATGAAAGCCGGGTGCCCGTGGTGTTGTCACTGCTGCACGCCCAGTAATAGTGGCGTCGCATACTGCGTGCGTGAAAAAACGAACGGTATTGCAATATCCTACCGTGGTGGATAATTACGCTAATCGAGGCTCCCCAAATTCGCGTGTCCATGATACGCTGCGCGTTTTGGCAATGCCGTTAACCGCAACACTAAGACTGATGAACCGCGTTTGGGCAAATACATGTTGAAACAGGTAGAAATATTTTCTGGATTATCGGATGCTGAACTAGATCTCATCGCTGACTCCTGCATTTCTCGTAGTTATCCGAAAAATACCGTAATTATCAATGAAGATGATTTCGCTGACTCGCTATATGTGATCGAAGCGGGCCGGGTGAAGGTTTATTGTAGCGATAAGAATGGTAAAGAATTCATCATGAACACAATGGGCAGCGGTGAGTACTTTGGCGAATTAGCCCTGCTCGACGATGAGAAACGTTCGGCTTCAGTGCGTACTCTGGATAAATCCGTGTTTCTCATTATGTATAAGGATGAGTTCAACAAGATTTTGGACGAGCAGCCCAATATCGCGCGCACCTTGATTAAGAATCTGACTAAGCGCGTGCGCAAACTAACCAGTAAGGTGAAAAGTCTGGCATTGCAAGACGTTTACGGCAGGGTTGCTCAAGTTTTGACCAGTATGGCCGTCGAGCGCAGCGACAAAATGTATATCGACGAGAAGCTTACGCAACAGGATATTGCCGACCGAGTAGGTGCATCGCGCGAAATGGTCGCCCGCATTTTGAAAGACCTGACGATTGGTCAATACATCAGTTTTGAAAACAGACGAATAATCATTCACGGCAAGCTTCCCGCACATTATTAGTGTTAGTCGCCTACCTGCGTGACTTAGCCGCTTTATCGCTTTGTATCCCACTATTTCTGTGTGCTTTTTCACTCCCAAAAAGTCGTAATATTCACAGTCAAATTGACAAATTTGCACCCTAATTCGCGCCATCGCGCTGCTATGATTGATATCGTAATGCCGCTTTCCTTGCGGCAATTGAGGAATTTATGAACGGCTCTATGGACCCCGCTATGGACAAGCTGCACATAACTGGACGGAAAGACAACGGTAAATTCAGCGCAGCAGAGTGGTTATTACTTGCTACTGCCGGGTTGGCATTTTCCGCTGTAGTCGGCATAGTCGGTTACTCCGCGCTGCTTGTTTAAGCCGCGCTTTCCCCCTTCACCTCACACCGCAACGTACCCTGCGCTAGTTGCGCGGTAACTTCGGCGCCGATATTTACGGCGCTACTTTCTTTGACCACTTGATGCTGCGCATCGCGCACAATAGCGTAGCCGCGACCCAAGGTTGCCAACGGACTGATCGCATCTAACACCGCTGCACTACTCTGCAATAGCGCGCGCTTGTTTTTGAGCGATGATTGCATGGCATGGCGCAACGAGCTGACGACTATTTCCAGCCGTAGCTGCGCTTCGTTAATGGCAACAACAGGGCTGTTTGCGTTCAGTTGTGTGTGAGTATGCAGCAGTTCGTTACCGCAAGCATGCAATTTCCTTTGCACCGCTTGCTGCAAGCGCATGGCAAGTTCATCGCCGCGTTGTGCCAGTTCTTCCAACCTGTGTTGGGGATGGCGCAAATGCCGACTGATATTGGCGAGAGCGAGGCGTTCGGTGGCAATGCGTTGGGTCATCAGTCGGATCAATTGTGCTTCGCTGAGCTCTAGCTTGGCCAGCAAGCCAGAGTTGTCCTGGCTGAGCAGTTCTGCCGCGGCGGAGGGCGTTGGTGCGCGCAGATCGGCGACGAAATCACTGATGCTGAAGTCGGTTTCATGACCGACTGCGCTGACGATGGGTATGTGGCTGGCGAAAATAGCGCGCGCCACTGCTTCGTCGTTAAATGGCCACAAGTCTTCGATCGAACCTCCGCCGCGTGCGAGTATGATCGCATCCGGCGTTAGTTTGCTGTTATTGGCGAATTGCAGCGCTTGCACAATTTGCCCGGCAGCCTGGTCGCCTTGTACAGCGACCGGCAAGATGGTGACGGCTGTGGTGGGGCTGCGGCGTCGCAATACGGTCAGTATATCGTGCAATGCCGCGCCGGTAGGCGATGTAATCACGACGATCTCGGCAAGCTGCGCAGGCAGCAAAAGTTTGGTCTCCTGATCGAATAGCCCTTCATTCTCTAGCCGCAGTTTCAGTTGCTCCAACGCGAGGCGCAATGCTCCCTCACCGGCCGGTTCCATGAAGGCCGCGACCAACTGATAGTCGCCGCGACCTTCGTATAGGCTTAGCCGCCCGCGCACCAGAACTTGCTCACCCTCGCGCGGGCTGTAGCGCATTAGTTGATTGCGATTGCGAAACATTGCACAACGCAGCTGTGCTTTGTCATCTTTTAAGGTGAAATACCAGTGGCCCGATTGTGGACGCGCAAAGTTTGATAGCTCGCCTTGTACCCAAACAGTAGAGAAATGCGTTTCAAGTAATTGTTTCGCCTTGCGATTCAGCTCACTGACGCCGAGGATGTCGCGTTTGCTGCTGTGTTTGCCGGTAAATCCAGATTCTTTTATTGCCATAACTGTGATCGCACTATCTCTCTTTTACGGCTTGTTTATTTACCGTGCCAGGCATAACACCTATAATGGCTGGTTTACGTTTACAGTCACTTTGCTGGCTACCGAGTACCCACTATGCTACGAATTGCGGATGACGCTCTCACCTTTGACGACGTCCTGCTGGTGCCCGCTTATTCTGAAATAGTAGCCAAAGAAGTTAGCCTGAACACACGCTTGAGCCGCAATATCGATCTGCGCATTCCGCTGCTGTCCGCAGCGATGGATACCGTCACCGAATCGCGGCTTGCCATCGCCATTGCCCAGGAAGGCGGTATAGGCATTATCCATAAAAACATGACCACTGACGAGCAGGCGCTGGAAGTGCGTGCCGTAAAAAAATACGAGAGTGGCGTAGTCAAAGACCCAATCACCATTGATGCAAATGCGACGGTTGGCGAGTTGATGGAACTGAAAGCCCTGCACCATATCTCCGGTGTGCCGGTACTGGAAAACGGCGCGCTGGTTGGCATAGTCACCAACCGCGATGTGCGCTTCGAGGAAAATATGGATCTGCCAATTGCCAGCATTATGACGGCGAAGCCGGACCTGGTGACGGTAGGCGAGGGCGCCGAGCCTGGCCAAGTGAAACAAACCCTGCACAAGCATCGGCTGGAAAAAGTGTTGGTGGTCGATCAGCAATTTAATTTGCGCGGCATGATCACGGTTAAAGATATCGACAAATCCCTCGCTTACCCATCCTCTTGCAAAGACGCCATGGGCAGGTTGCGGGTGGGCGCTTCGGTTGGCACCAGCAGCGACACGGCCGATCGCGTGGCGGCGCTGGTAGGCGCAGGGGTCGATGTATTAGTGGTCGATACCGCGCATGGACATTCCAAAAACGTGCTTGAACAAGTACGCTGGATCAAAAAGCATTACCCGAATATCGACGTGATCGGCGGCAATATCGCCAGCGCCGATGCGGCCCTCGCATTGGTTGAAGCCGGCGCAGATGCGGTCAAGGTAGGAATAGGTCCGGGTTCGATCTGTACGACACGCGTTGTTGCCGGAGTCGGTGTGCCGCAAATCACGGCCATCGCCAATGTGGCAAACGCGCTGCAAGGTACCGAAGTACCCGTTATTGCCGATGGTGGCATCCGTTTTTCTGGCGACGTTGCCAAAGCCATTGCCGCCGGGGCACATTGCATCATGATGGGCAGTATGTTCGCCGGCACCGAAGAGGCGCCTGGTGAAGTTGAGCTGTATCAGGGTCGAACCTACAAATCGTATCGCGGAATGGGATCGCTAGCCGCGATGTCGAGAACGCAAGGTTCCAGTGACCGCTATTTCCAATCGGCTGCCGACGGTGTTGAGAAACTAGTGCCTGAGGGTGTTGAGGGGCGCGTCCCCTACAAAGGCCCGGTCGGCTCGATCATCCAGCAGTTGATGGGAGGCTTGCGTTCCAGCATGGGTTACACCGGTAGTGCTGATATGGAAACTATGCGCAGCACGCCACAGTTTGTGCGGGTCACGGCGGCCGGCATGCAGGAAAGTCATGTGCACGATGTCAGTATTACTAAAGAAGCGCCAAATTATCCGGTTCGTTAACCCGCTTATTCCTCTTATATTTTAGCGAAAATTTATGACCAGCGATATCCATGCTGAGAAAATCCTGATTCTGGATTTTGGCGCGCAATACACTCAATTGATTGCGCGCCGCGTGCGCGAGATTGGTGTGTACTGCGAAATTTGCCCCTACGATATTGACGCGCAAGGGCTGGATGAGTTTCAAGCTAACGGTATCATACTGTCGGGCGGGCCGGAGACGGTGACCAGTATGGAAACACCACGCGCCGATCCAGCGGTATTTGAGATGGGCGTGCCGGTGCTGGGAATTTGCTATGGCATGCAGACCATGGCACAACAGCTCGGTGGCGAAGTCCTAAGTTCGGCGCAGCATGAGTTCGGTTACGCGCAAGCGCAAATTGTGCGTTCTAGTCCTTTGCTTGATGGCATCTGCGATCACACCAGCGCCGAGGGTGCTGCGTTGCTTGATGTATGGATGAGTCATGGCGATCACGTCACCGAACCGCCTATCGGGTTTAGTGTGTTGGCCGCCACCGATAGTGTGCCCGTCGCGGCTATTGCAAATATTGAGCGGCATTTTTACGGTGTACAATTTCATCCCGAAGTCACGCATACATTGCAAGGAACGCGCATACTCGAGCGCTTCGTAAAAGACATATGCGAATGCGCCGGCTTGTGGACTACCGACAATATACTCGAGGATATGGTAGCCCAGGTGCGCGCTCAGGTCGGCTCTGATCAGGTAATATTAGGTTTGTCGGGAGGCGTTGATTCTTCAGTGGTCGCCGCTCTTTTGCACAAGGCGATCGATGAACAACTGACCTGCGTTTTCGTCGACAATGGCTTATTGCGCCTTGGCGAAGGCGATCAGGTGATGGACATGTTTGCCAAGAATATGGGCGTGAAGGTAGTACGCGCCGACGCCGAGCAGCAGTTTTTACAGGGCTTGGAGAATATCGCTGACCCCGAGCAGAAACGCAAAGTTATTGGCAATACCTTCATCGAAGTATTTGAGGCGGAAGCCGGCAAAATTGACGGCGTGCGCTGGTTGGCGCAAGGCACAATCTACCCGGACGTGATCGAGTCGGCTGCTTCAAAGCATGGTAATGCCCATGTAATTAAGTCGCACCACAATGTCGGTGGTTTGCCAGAGCATATGCAACTCGAATTGCTCGAGCCTCTCCGCGAATTGTTTAAAGACGAGGTCCGCCGCCTGGGTTTGGAGCTGGGCTTGCCATACGACATGGTTTATCGTCACCCTTTTCCCGGGCCGGGTTTGGGGGTGCGCATTCTCGGCGCGGTCAACAAAGAATACGCGGATGTGCTGCGCTTGGCCGACGCGGTGTTTATCGAAGAGTTGCATGCGGCGGATTATTACCACAAGGTAAGTCAGGCGTTCGCGGTTTTTCTGCCGGTTCAGTCGGTGGGGGTGGTGGGTGATGCGCGCCGCTACGCCTGGGTGATAAGCCTGCGCGCGGTGGAAACCATAGACTTTATGACGGCGCGGTGGGCGCACTTGCC
>JBPCXM010000807.1:0-3276 GCA_051008535.1 Pseudomonadales bacterium
TAGATGCCGCGCGCAATACCGTTGCAGGCAGTAATGACAAAACGTCAGACGTGACGCGACCGCTGCGATGCCGTGCGCGCATTTCCAGATAACGGCCACAGAGCAGGAAAAAGGTAAACATGCAAACCGAGTCGAAGTACACCTCGCCGCTGCCGGTCACAGTGGCTTGCACGCTGGCTGTATAAGCGAGGCCGATGGCGATGGCGATGGGCAAGTCCATGCCCGGGCTATGGGTTTTCAGGCTGCGCCACGCGCCGCTAAAGAACGGCCGGGCCGCATAGAACACAATAACAGTCGCAAGTAACAGGCTGACCCAGCGCAACAAGCTGCGGTACTCGCCGGCAATGTCTTGCATATCACCGGCATACAAGGCGATCGCGTACATGCCGACCTGCATCATGCCAATGCCGGCCACACCTAAACGGCGTAGCGACTGCCATTGTTCGGTGTCGCGTAGTTGCTCCAGGCGGCTGTGGGTAAACGGTTGCGCTTCGTAGCCGATGGCGGCAATCGCGGCGCAGATGTCGCTAAGTTTGAGTTTCTCGGGCTGCCAGCAAACGCTGGCCTGTTGCTCATTTAAACTGACGCGAATCGCATGCACACCCGGCAACTGACGTAGATAGTGCTCGATCAACCACACGCAGGCGGCGCAATGAATGCCGCCTATCAGTAGTTGAATGCTGGCGTTGCCATCCCTATCTTCAGTAACGAAGGATTCCTGAAAAGCGGGCGTGTCGAAGGCGGCGAATTCCTGCGCCGCTTCGGGGCGCTCATTATTTTCTGTTCGATATTGATAGTATTGACTGAAGCCGCCAGCCATTATAATTTCGGCAACGGCCTGGCAGGCGGGGCAGCACATGGCGCGTGCGATACCGTCGATTTCTACCTCGTAGCACTGGCCGCCCGGTACGGGTAGCCCGCAGTGATAACAAGAGTCGTCACGGCGCATGTCCACATTAGTACCCCTTCGAGGTCATATTGCCTAATGCAGCGTTAAGCAGGCCGCTCTCTGCAAGACGCACTGGTGAAGTCATAGTGGCGCTACGGCGAACTAGTGCACCGCGGCAGAGGGCCGCCTGCTTATCGCCCTCCGGGTCAGTCCAAAAGCGGCACATTGCTTCGGTGTTGAGCCTAGACATAGGCCCACTATGTCTTCGGGAAAACGCCTCGCACTGTGCCGCTTTTGGACTGACTGCATTAGGCAATATCACCTTGAAGGGGTACTAACCGCTCAGTTCTATCGTTAGCTTTTCATATATATGCACGGTTTTTTTAAGCTGCCATTCTTGCGTATCCGTCGGGCGTAACTGCAGATGCCAACGGCCGTTGACCATCTTGGGCAGTTCGCCAATATAGAGCAGTTGATCGGCTGCAAACAACTGCACCGCAAAATCAAGTTTCGCATCGTTGGGATGAATGAACTGCAGCGTTAGCTGTTCAGGCGGGCTGGTAAATTTGCCTTGCAATTTTACCGACACGTCGGTGGTCTGTATATTCGCGCTTAGCATAGCCTGCACGGCTAGTGCTTTGGCCGCCTGTTGCGTCGCCAAATCGCGGTTGATCGCCAGACCTTCGCGATAGTAATCGTCTTTGACTAGGCTATCGGGATTGGAGACGGCAATAAAGATAGTCACCATGCACGCGATGACGACGGCGGCGGGCAGGCCGAAGACAAACCACGGCCAGAACTGCCGGTACCAGGGCTCTATCGCTTGTTGTTCGTCAATTTTCAAAGGCCCGGCCCAATAAAGCGACTCTCGGATACGGCATGCAGCTTGTTGTTTTGTTCGGAGGTGATAGTGAACTCCAGGTCGGTATTGGATTCTTTTAACAGGTACGGATCGATCTCCAGCCGCAACGGCACTTCGCTCACTTCACCCGCGCCTACCGCTACGGTTGTCTTACCGTTTATATTGACCCCCTCAAGACCGCTGACCGCAATTTTGTAATCGTGGCCATGCTTGTCCATATTCACAATTTTCAAGGTATACATATTTTCCACCAGACCTTGGCTGGTTTCATTGTACAACTTGTCGCGCTCGCGAATCACATCCAGCTCCAATGGTATGCGAGTTAACACCGCGTAAGAAAAGGCGCCGACCATGATGCATAGGGCAACGGCATAGCCAATTAGCCGCGGCCTGAACGTTTTGTGCACTTTGCCTTCCAGTTCATTTTCGGTGGTATAGCGGATCAGTCCTTTGGCATAACCCATCTTGTCCATCACCGAATTGCAGCTATCGATGCACAGCGCGCAGTTAATACATTCGTATTGCAGGCCGTTGCGGATATCGATGCCGGTGGGACAGACTTGTACGCATAACTGGCAGTCAACGCAATCACCCATCCCTAGCTCCTTGGGGTTGGCGTCGCGCTTGCGGGCGCCGCGCGGTTCGCCGCGCTTGGTATCGTAAGAAACGATCAGAGTGTCTTTGTCGAACATCACCGATTGAAAGCGCGCGTAAGGGCACATATACAGGCACACCTGTTCGCGCATCCAGCCGGCGTTGATATAGGTGGCCAGCGTGAAAAACACCATCCAGGCGAATTCCCACATGCTGAGATTCAAGCCAAGCGTGTTGGGCAATAGTTCGCGAATCGGTGAGAAATAGCCGATAAAGGTAAAGCCGGTGAAAAACGCAAAACCCAACCACATGGCGTGTTTGCTGATTTTGCGCAGCACTTTTTCGCGGCTCCACGCGGCCTTGTCAAGCTTGATGCGTTGATTGCGGCTGCCTTCGCACACCTGCTCGGCCCACATATAAATAGCGGTCCAGACGGTTTGCGGACAGGTATAACCGCACCACACGCGGCCAACCCAGACCGTGACGGCGAATAACGCAAACGCGGCGATAATCAACAACCAGGCCAGCAGGGGGAAATCTTGCGGCCAGAAAGTGAGTCCGAGAATATGAAATTGGCGGGCCGGCAAATCAAACAACACGGCTTGGCGCTCGCCCCAATTGAACCACGGCAGTAAAAAATAACCAAGCAACAAGGGCCAGCCCGTTAGCAGACGCAGACGCTGAAAGAATCCTTCGATTTTACGCGTATAGATTTTTTCGCGTTTTTGATATAGATCGAGCTCGGCGACTTCGGCCGGTGCCAGTTCTACGACGGGGATTTGTTCAGGAGTTCTTTCGTTCATAAGGTATTAGCTGAGGTATGGCGAAACCGAGAAACGCTGATTAATTCGTCATTTATCACCCCAGGGCTGGCGAGAGTCCAGTGAATTTGGCAAGCTATGTATTCCCGCCTCGGCAACTGCTCATGTGT
>JBPCXM010000808.1:0-3566 GCA_051008535.1 Pseudomonadales bacterium
TCGATTCCCTGAGCGCTAAAGCGCTCGTCGATATAGTTCACATCCAGTCGTGACGTCAAAGTGCCGCCTGCCAGTTCTGCTGTGTGACTAGCCGATGCATTGATGGTCCACTCGGCGGCCAACGGTACTTTATTGCCAGCGGCATCTTCAAGCATAAGGGTTCGCGGGTTCTCAACACCGCTAAGTTCATCATAGGTGGAGTCGGTGTAGCCGACTCCCATGGTAAACCTCAGGTTGTTGGTGGCCTGCGCAATCAGGTCAATTTCCAGGCCTTCGCTGGTAGCATTGGCGGCATTCGACAGGAAACCGTCAGGCACTCCGCCAGGTCCGCAATCTGCACAACTCAAACGCACCTGTAGGTCTTCGTAATCCATGCGGAATACAGCCAGGTTCAAATTCAGCCTATTGTCCAGCCAGCTTGACTTCATGCCAAGTTCATAACTGTCCACATACTCGGGTTCAGTGAGCAAATCATTCCCGGCAAGAGCCGCTGCTGGATCTGCCGCGTTATTGAATGCTCCGGACTTAACGCCAGTGCTTACACTACCGTACAGCATAACGTCATCGCTAATGTGGTAGCGCAGCCCCGCCGAGTAGGTAAGCTCATGGAGTGTGACATCCACAGGTGCCCTAACGGTTTCGGTAATGGCTAAAACACCTGGGCCGCCACCAAAAGCAATACAAGCGAATGGCGCATCGCAGACCACCGGCTCAGCGGTTAGCTCTTTGGTTTCGTCGGTATAACGCAGACCGCCAAACAGTGTCAGCGTATCGCTTACCTTGAAATTGGCGTGTATAAACGCGGCATAGCTTGTACGGTCAAGGTCATTGCCCAAAATTGCAAATGTATCTTGCAAGGGTGGCGCCGGAAAACCCCCACCCGGTGCTAACCTGTTTCTATCACTACTTTCTTCGTTATCGTAATAAAGCCCAGCAACAAAGTCATAAGATCGATCGGCTGGCGAGGCAATGCGTAATTCCTGGCTGAATTGCTCTGCCATTACCCGATCTGTGACTACAATGATGGGGGCAGTTGTATTGTCAACGTCACCAACAAATGTCAATTCATCATCCAGCAAAGCAGTTACTGAGGTGAGCGTGTAGCCATTGCCAAATTCATGCTCAATGGACAGTGAGGCATTGAATAGTTCTATTTCTGAGGTGTTTTGCGTGTCACCCGAGACGGTGAACTGACGGCCATCGCTTTCCGGGCCATCTATATATTCAAAGAAATAGTCATCTGCTTCGGAATCATAAGTGCTCGCCGAAAAATCGACGGTGGTCTGTTCGCTGGGCTTGTAACGCAGTTGCAGGCGACCGCTGGTTTTATCTTCATTGGCCAGGCTGTCATTGCCGGTGGTTATGTTTTCAACGTAACCATCTCGTTCACGCACTTCAGCGAATAGTTTCAGCGCTAGAATATCTTCAACAATAGGTACGTTAATACTTCCGCGCGCATGAACCAGGCTGCGGTCACCAAGGTCCAGGGTCACATTGCCACGAAACTCTTCGGTATCGGGTTTCTTGCTGGTGATATTAATTGCACCACTTATGGTGTTTCGCCCAAATAGAGTACCTTGTGGGCCGCGCAGCACTTCAACGCGTTCAATTTCGCCCATATTGGCATTGGCATTAAACTGGCGAGAGTGAAACACATTGTCTACATACACGCCAACGCTGGAATCAAAGCCAATGGAGCTGGGCTCGTTGCGCGAGTATATACCGCGAATCGACATATTCGAGATGCCCTGGTTCGGTGATGCAGCAAACACGAAGTTGGGTACGAGAGACGCCAGTTGTTTCAGATCAACCGAGCCAGTGGCCGTAATGTCATCAGCGCTAATCACTGAAATGGATATTGGTACATCTTGCAGTGTTGCATTACGCCGCGTGGCGGTCACGATCACTTCTTCTAGAGTTCCTGCGGCATCATTACTCTGCGCGAACGATGTTCCCGCACCGAAAGATAACGATAAGAATGCAAGAGAAGCAGCGGCGAATCGAAAAGCGGAGAGTTCCATAAGCCTGTATCCTCGTTAATAGGAGTTGCTTGTGTTTGAAACCTTTTTTTAACTCGAAACCAAGCGTGAACTACGCACACGAATCCTCAAGGCTCGGGTCGAGTATTAAACTTTGGCCGGTAGGTGTCTATTAACAGTTAGATATCGACCGATAAGGGTTTGTTATCCTTTAAGACGCTTATTGACTCAGTTGTCTCTATCTGCAAAGTAGGCTTCGGTAATATCAAACGCCTTGTCTAATACGCCGGAATATATGCCGCGACGTTTAACGCCCATAATCGCGGTGTCGATCTTCGCGATAGGGAGGTTCAACTCAACAACGTTTCCTCTCGCCAATTCAGTCTCCCAGGACATTCTTGGCCCATAACCGAGTAACTCTGAGTTCACTACCAATTGAATCGCCATCTCTTGTGAATTGACGCTTACGAAACGGACGTTTTCTAACGGAGGTTTGTTATGGCCAGCAAACTGCGGAACTATCGGTCCTCTTGACGGCGAAAAGGAATTACGCAGCCATCTATATTCTACAAGCTGGTCGATGGTTATTTTGCCTTTGCCGCGAGTCAGAGGATGATTGAAGGCACAACATACAACATACTCGCTGCTGGTGAGGGTCTGACCCATCAAGGTGTCGGGTATGTGCTCTGGCAGCGTACAGACAAAAGCGGCATCGACTTCTCCTTTTTCAAGCTGTGAAAAAAGGGTTTCGAAACTTGCCTGAAGAAATTCGAGTTTTAGATTTGGATAGTCCTGCGTCAAGCCGTAAGTTAGCATGGCTACAAAATTACTAGGTCTGACTTCGGTGACGCCTATCTTTAGTGTTGATTGCCCGCCGTCGAGCTCTACTCTCGCCAGGCGCAGCTGCTCCAGTATATGTTTTGCGTGCCGATAAAATTCCTGCCCTTTGGTATTAGGTTTCATTCCACGACCTTCGCGCTCGAACAGAATCGTACCCAGTTGATCTTCCAGGCGCTTGATACTGCCGCTCAATCCGGGTTGGGAGATGGATTGATCTTCGGCAGCGGCATGCACTGTGCCCAGCTCCACGAGCGCCACTAAATGTCGAAGCTGACGAATATCCATAAGTATTCATTATCAATAATGATGTGATTGTAAATATACACTGATATCTACTGCCTTGTGAATGAATTGAAACTCATAACCTTGACTTATGGTTTGATACTTAACTGCTAATAGACGCTGTGGTGTTCAGACTAAATACTGGTCGCCAAAATAGGGGTTCCAACGGGCATTGTCGATCGATATGAACCAAGAATGTGTGCAGCACCGATGCTAGGGAAATTTTCCGAGCAATTGAATGATCAAATCAACGCCAGCAGGAAGCAGTCGATGCTGGGAATGGATATTCCCTGGATGCTGGAACAATCGGTGCGCCGTGCACCGGACAAACCCTGCCTGATATGGGAGCCGTTCAATGGTGTCAGCCTGACTTTGAGCTACCTGGAATTACAAGCCAGGGCGCGAAAAGTAGCCGCTGGTTTACATGAATGTGGCGTGCAAGCAGGCGATTTCGTCATTCTGCAC
>JBPCXM010000809.1:0-2802 GCA_051008535.1 Pseudomonadales bacterium
GCCGGATCGTTGTGCCATCATGGTATCCAGCACTGCCTTGATGGAAAGAAACGTACCCTTCAGGTTGATCTCGATAACGCGATCCCACGCCTCTTCGTCAAGCATATTCACCGGACCACCATCACCAATCCCGGCGGCCGTAAGCAGGATGTCGATCGAGCCCAGTTCCTCGGCTGTCTGCCGGGCAAGCGCGTGCTGCCCTTGCCAATCAGTGACATCCAGGGTGTGGAAACGGCTACCAGGTGACAGGTTCTGCACCGCTTGCCAGGCTTCGGACGTTTGTATGTCAATGCCAACCACGGTAACACCTTCGGCGGCGTAGCGTTTGGCGCAGGCCAGCCCGATCCCGGAGGCAGCGCCGGTGACCATGGCCACCTTGTTTGCAATATCGGACATGACGAACCCTCTTTACACCATTTCATAATCGTCAGGGTTGACGGCCTTGGTCCAACGCCACATGTCGATGATTTTCCAAGGCCACAGCAAGGTTACCTTACCCTCGGCGTTCTGGTAATAACTGCGAACTGTCGGGTGCTCCCAGATCAGTTTCGCGTGTTGTTCGCGGAAGCGCCGCCGGTAGTCGGCGTGAATGTCGTCCCGACAAACCAGCGCAGCGCGATCGCTTTGCAGCAGGAGTTTGATGCACTCCATGATGTAACGGATCTGGCACTCGCCATTGAAAATTAGGCTGCCGCCGAAAGCCAGGTTGGTGCCTGGCCCGAACATGCAGTAAAAATTAGGAAAGCCGGCCACCGTAACCCCAAGATTAGCCGAAGGTTCATCGGCCCAGATTTCGGACAGCAACTGCCCGCGCTGGCCACGAATCTCCATAGGCCACATAAACTTGTCCGTCTTAAAGCCGGTGGCATAGATGATGATATCGGCCGGATGGAAACTGCCATCTTCGGCAATTACGCCTTCCTCGGTAACCTCCTGGATAACCTGAGTCTCTAAGTTCACATTGCTCCGCTTAAGCGCCGTGAGCCAACTGCCATTGTCCTGCAAGGTGCGCCTGCCCAAGGGTGGATAATCGGGAATCACTTTCTGCAGCAATTCTTTATTATCCCCGACCTGCTTACGGATGTAGTCGGTGAACATCTGATGAACAAATTCATTCATCTCGTTTACCGAGCGCTCCTGGTGTGGCCATTGCGGGTCTACCACTACCGAATCATAGGCCCCGTCACAGGCTACCCAGAACAGCAGAAAGCGAAACCAGCGCGTGTAGAACGGTAGATTCTGCAGGCACCACTTCATGCCTGCGGGGACTTCCTCATGGTAGTGGGGGTTTTCAAACATCCACGGTGCTGTGCGCTGAAACACAGTGAGTGCAGCGACGTCAGCCGCGATAGTGGGAGCTATCTGAAAAGCACTCGCACCGGCGCCAACCAGAATCACCTTTTTGCCGTGGTAATCAATACTTTCGTCCCATTCAGCAGAATGACACCACTGCCCGCGAAAACGCTGCACGCCCGCCACGTCTGGCAGTTTAGGGCGGTTCAATTGGCCCACAGCGCTGATAACCGAGTTTGCGATGTAAGTATCAACATTGCCGGCGCCGTCCACGGTCTCCACGTGCCAGAGTTTTTCGGCGTCCGAGTAAACGACACGAGTGACCTCAGTATTGAAGCGAAAATATTTGCGCAGTTGGCGTTTATCGATGGTATTGTCGAAATACTGTTGTAGTTCGGGTTGCTGGGCGAAGTACTGCGTCCAGTGATGTGCCGGCTCGAAGGAATAACAATACAGGTGGTTACTCACATCCACTCTTGCTCCCGGGTAGCGGTTTTCAAACCAAGTGCCGCCTACTGCCGCATTCTTTTCAATCACGACAAAGGGCAGACCTGCTTCCTGCAGGCGTATGGCCGCTAACACACCGGACATGCCGCCGCCGATTACCAACACTTTATGCTGCTCACACCGTTCTCGGGGAACTTCAGCTCCCCAGGCGTCGCTGCGCTGATCCTGGCCATCGAGCTCCATTTCTTCGAGCATCATGGGTACGTAGTCTTCGGGCACGTCCTGTGCGACAATAAAGTTCATCATTCGATGGATAGTTTCGGCGCAGGGCGGTGGTGGCAACCGGCAACCGTTGTCGCGAAAGGATTTGATGACCTCCAACGCCTGGGCTCGCACCGCGGCCTTGGCTTCCTCGGGCATATAGCCCTGAAACTCATTGATGTAACCACCCAGCGGGCGCAGCGGCCCGTCCAACAGGCTGGCGTCGCCGCTCATGTGAATCATGCTCATCATCAAGGTCGGAATACTCGCATCCTCTAACGCTTGGGCAATGATGGCATCATCGGCGGGGATAGCGAAGTTGGTCTCAGCGGCGTTGTCCGTCATCGTATTATTTCCTAGTCACGAGTTCACTGGTGGCGCAAAAGTAGGATTGCGGTCCAGACGAATGTCTTCCAACCGAACATGTGCAGCGTCCCGCCACGCCTCGTCTGACAAGATATATGTGGATTGGTATCCAAATTTTGCCACAATTGGCGCCGAAAATTAATCACGACGATTTCCAGATTGATCAGTTAATAAATAAGTTAGGTTTCCGGATACGTTATTGATCCAGTGCAATACTGATCAGTATTGGGCGCCAGTCCACAGGAATTAGAGAAGTCGCTGACAGAATATGGCTTGTCAGCTTTATGGACTATGATCTAGGATTCTTTGATGAGGATGAAAGCCGGGTGCAACCGGCGGACAATCCATTTGTACCGAAAGTGTTACCCATGTCTTCGGTATAAAGTGCAACCTATGTGTCAAGTATGCACCCGGGAAAGAATGGCGGACCGGACG
>JBPCXM010000810.1:0-5828 GCA_051008535.1 Pseudomonadales bacterium
AGACTTAACGCGTCGAGCATCACCGACTTGCCTGCACCAGTTTCGCCGGTAATAACTGTCATACCGGGCTTGCAGTCAAGCTCCAGCTTCTTTACCGTAGTGTAGTTGTTGACCGCAAGGTGTGTGAGCATATTAGTGTCCCGTGATGAATAAGGCGTACATACAGCAAATTGCCAAGGGGTCATCAGCGAGACGCGTTTTTGCTGGCGTAGTCGGCCTATGTCGAGAAAGCGCAACCAAGCTGATTGGATATACAGTATATGGTTATTTATACAGTAAATTGTGATGATCAACAAGTGTTTTGACTTTGCTGGATTTTTCGAATGAAAGGCCCCATATTTGAAGGGACGATGAACGACGACAAACTATCAGACCGTAACAGTCAGATTCTCAAGGCATTGATTGAGCGCTATATCCGCGAAGGTGTGCCGGTGGGTTCGAAGAGTCTGGTCGAAGAGAGTGGGCTCAATGTAAGCCCGGCGACGGTGCGCAATGTTATGGTAGACCTAGAGACGCGCGGCCTGGTCAGCGCACCCCATACTTCGGCTGGTCGCATACCCACTGGGCTGGGCTACCGCATGTTTGTCGACAGCCTGATTACCATATACCCCATCGACAACGACTATCTGCACAACTTGCGCACCGAGCTGGATCCGCAGCGCAGTGCCAACGAATTGGTCGAAACCGCGTCTAACTTGCTGTCGCAGCTTACGGCCCAGGCGGGTGTAGTGACCCTGCCGAAAGTCGATAAAGTGACCTTGCGTCAGGTCGAGTTTTTATCCTTATCGGGCAATCGGGTGTTGGTGATATTGGTCATCAATCAGAAAGAAGTTGAAAACCGCATTATTCAAACCGATCGAGCCTACTCAGATGCCGAGCTACAGCGAGCTGCACATTTTATCAATGAGCGCTACAGCGGGCTTGATCTCGAGCAGGTCAAAGAACAATTATTATCTGCCATGCGCGCCGATAAAGAGTCGATCGGCCAATTAATGCAAGCCATGATCGATGTTGCAGGCGCAACACTGGCGGGCGGCGACGGCGGTGCCGACTGTGTCGTCGCCGGACAGAGCAATCTGATTGACAGTTTGCAGAGTAAGGACATGGAGCGGCTCAAGGATCTGTTCGATGCCTTTCACTATAAAAAAGACATTCTTGCGTTAATGAGCCACTGCGTCGACGCCGATGGTATTCGCATATTTATTGGCGAAGAGTCGGGCTATGAGCTCTTTGAGGATTACAGCGTGGTGACTGCCCCCTACCGGGATGGCAGTAAATCCATTGGGGTATTGGGCATTATCGGCCCAACACGCATGGCTTATGCCAGCGTCATCCCGGTTGTTGATGTGACGGCCAAAATGCTCAGCGCTGCTTTGTCGAATACATAAATTCACAAGAATTAATTCCTGGCGGTCCTTGAAATAGCAGGCATCGCCCGCATCTTTAGCTGGCAAATATTAGACTGTGGAGGGTCAGTGTGGCCGAAGATAAAGACAAAGCCGCTCAAAAAGAGCAGCAAATCTCTGAAGAAGCTATTGCAGAGACTGATGGTGACGTAACGGCAGATGATCAAGAATTGGGCGAGAGCAGCGAACCCGCGAGCTTGCAAGCCCAACTAGAAGACTTACAAGTGCAGCTGGAACAGGCCAAAGAACAGTCTTTGCGCGCCTTGGCCGATAGCCAAAACACCCGGCGGCGGGCCGAAAAAGACGTTGAAAGCGCGCATAAATTCGGATTGGAAAAATTCTGCAACGCATTGTTACCCGTGGTTGACAATCTGGAGCGCGCCCAACAGTCGGCTGGCACAACAGACGATGAAGCGGTAAAAGCCTTGTTGCAAGGTGTCGAATTAACCCACAAGAGTTTTATCGACGTGCTCAGCAAATTTAATCTTGAGCAAGTAAACCCATTGGGCGAACCATTTGACCCGCAGTTTCATCAGGCCATCACAATGATTGAAAACCCCGACGCGGAGCCAAACAGCGTGCTCGATGTCATGCAAAAGGGTTACACCCTCAACGGTCGACTGATTCGCCCGGCTATGGTTGTAGTGTCGAAGGCAGCGACGCCCAAAATTGATGAAACGGCTTGATTGTGCCCTTGAAACCGACAAATTTGGGCCAATATCCCTAGCAAGATAAACCACGGCAACACATTCCACCGAGATACACGAAACGTAACTGGAGATTAACATGGGTAAGATTATTGGCATCGACTTGGGGACCACCAACAGCTGCGTGGCTGTGATGGATGGTGACAAACCCAAAGTCATCGAAAATTCGGAAGGCGACCGCACGACACCGTCGATTATTGCGTACACCGACGACGGCGAGATTTTGGTTGGCCAGGCGGCAAAACGGCAGGCGGTAACCAACCCGCAGAACACCATCTTTGCCGTGAAGCGATTGATTGGTCGCCAGTTCAAAGACGATGTTGTACAAAAAGACATCAAGATGGTGCCGTATAAGATTGTCGCTGCCGACAATGGCGATGCCTGGGTAGAAGCCAATGGCCAGAAAATGTCGGCACCACAGGTATCGGCACAAATTCTGATGAAAATGAAGAAGACCGCCGAAGAATATCTGGGTGAAACCGTCACCGAGGCGGTCATTACCGTGCCTGCCTACTTTAACGACTCGCAACGCCAGGCGACCAAAGACGCCGGTAAAATTGCTGGCCTGGACGTCAAACGCATTATCAACGAGCCGACGGCGGCGGCGCTGGCCTATGGCATGGACAAAGCCAAAGGCGACCGCACCATTGCGGTTTACGACCTGGGTGGCGGTACTTTCGATATCTCGATAATTGAAATCGCCGAAGTTGACGGCGAGCATCAGTTTGAAGTGCATTCGACCAATGGTGATACTTTCCTCGGCGGCGAAGATTTCGATCTGCGTTTGATCGAGTATCTGGCAGACGAATTTAAGAAAGATACAGGTATCGATGTACACAATGACCCGTTGGCCTTGCAGCGCCTGAAAGAAGCAGCCGAGAAAGCCAAAATTGAACTTTCAAGTGCCCAGCAAACCGAGGTTAACCTGCCGTACATCACGGCCGACGCTAGTGGACCGAAACACCTGGTGGTCAAGCTAACGCGCGCAAAACTGGAGTCGCTGGTGGAAGAATTGGTCGACCGTTCGCTGGAGCCGGTTAAAATCGCGTTAAATGACGCTGGCATGAAAGCCTCGGAAATCGATGACGTGATTTTGGTGGGTGGTCAGACGCGTATGCCACTGGTGCAGGAAAAGGTCAAAGCCTTCTTCGGCCAAGAGCCACGCAAAGACGTCAACCCTGACGAAGCCGTCGCGATTGGCGCCGGCATTCAAGGCGCAGTGTTATCGGGTGACGTTAAAGACGTGCTGCTATTGGACGTGACACCACTGACCCTGGGTATCGAAACCATGGGTGGTGTGATGACCGCATTGATAGAGAAAAATACGACGATTCCAAGCAAGAAGTCGCAGATTTTCTCTACCGCCGACGACAATCAAACCGCGGTGACAATCCACGTGGTGCAGGGCGAGCGCAAGCAGGCTGGGCAAAACAAGTCGCTGGGTCGCTTCGATCTGAGTGATATACCGCCGGCGCCGCGCGGTGTGCCGCAAATCGACGTCAGCTTCGATATCGACGCCAACGGCATATTGAATGTGTCGGCCAAAGACAAGGCTACCAACAAGGAACAGTCGATTGTGATCAAAGCGTCCAGCGGTTTGTCGGACGACGAGATCGAAAAAATGGTCAAAGACGCCGAAGCCAATGCCGACGCCGATCGTCAGTTTGAAGAAATGGTCACCGTGCGTAATACGCTCGACGGCCTGGTGCACGCCACGCGTAAAACGCTGGAAGAAGCCGGTGATAAAGCAACGGATGAAGAGAAAACCGCCATCGAAGCAGCGATTAAGGAAGGCGAGGAAGCGGTGAAAGGAGATGACAAAGCAGCGATGGAGGCGGCGACCACCAAATTAACCGAAGCATCGTCCGGGTTGGCGCAAAAACTGTACGCTGAACAGGCCGCCGAAGCGCAGAACGCAGGTGCGGAGGGCAGCGCCGAAGCCGAAACCAGCAAAGCCGATAGCGACGCGGTGGACGCCGAGTTTGAGGAAGTGAAAGACGATAAATAATCGTGTTTGAAGCGAACATCGGCTAAGCTGATAAGCTAAAGAGAACCAACAACGCGGGAGTAATCCCGCGTTGTTGTTCGTGCCTATAATTACGTGAATTAACATGTCGAAAAAAGATTACTACGAAATACTGGGTACCGCGCGCGATGCGAGCGAAGCCGAAATAAAAAAGGCCTATCGCCGCATTGCGATGAAATACCATCCAGACCGCAATTCCGATGACGCTGATTCCGATGCCAAGTTCAAGGAAGCCACGGAGGCCTACGAAATACTGTCGGATAAAGAAAAACGCGGCGCTTACGATCAATTCGGCCACGCTGGTGTAGACCCACAGGCACAAGGTGGTTTTGGCGGAGGGGGTTTTAGTGATATTTTCGGCGATGTATTTGGCGACATTTTTGGTGGCGGCGGCGGTCGCGGGCGCAGCGGGCCCAGGCGCGGTGCCGACCTGCAATACACCCTGGAGCTCGACCTCGAGCAGGCGGTAAAAGGTACTTCGGTAAAAATCAGGGTGCCTACGCTGGTCAACTGTGGTGAGTGCGATGGCAGCGGAGCCAAGCCGGGCAGTTCACCGACTAGCTGCAATACCTGCGGCGGCGCTGGCCAGGTACGAATGCAGCAGGGTTTTTTCTCGGTGCAACAAACCTGCCCGACCTGCCATGGTAATGGCAAAGTCATCTCCGACCCGTGCCGCAAGTGCCGTGGTCAGGGCCGTACCGAACAGCACAAATCACTGTCGGTGAAAGTACCGGCGGGGGTAGACACGGGTGATCGCATTAGGCTGGCCAGCGAGGGTGAGGCCGGACCCAGCGGCGGTCCGTCGGGCGATTTGTTTGTCCAGATTTCGGTACGCGAACACAAGATATTCGAACGGGATGGCAAGCATTTGTATTGCGAGGTGCCGATCAGTTTTGTCGACGCAGCTTTGGGCGGCGAGCTCGAAGTGCCCACCTTGGATGGGCGCGTAAAACTGAAAATTCCCACCGAAACACAAACAGGGAAACTGTTTCGCCTGCGCGGCAAAGGCGTAGTGCCGGTGCGCGGCGGCAGCGCGGGTGATTTGCTATGCCGCGTCGTGGTTGAGACACCGGTACATTTGACGCGCCGCCAAAAAGAATTGCTTGAAGAATTTCGCGGCTTGATGGAGGCGGGCGGCTCCAAACAATCGCCGCGCAAAAATTCCTGGTTCGAAGGCGTGAAAAACTTTTTTGATGATATGAAGCTTTAATCTGCCAGCGTGTGTTAACCGTTTCTGAATCGCCTACGCAAAGGAAGGAAAGAAATGTTACGAATAGCCGTCACCGGCGCAGCCGGTCGCATGGGCAAGACCTTGATCGAAGCGGCAAGCCTGACCGACGGTCTGGAGTTAACGGCGGCCATTGAGCGGCCCGATAGCACTTTCATTGGTTTCGATGCTGGCGAACTTGCCGCATTGGGCAAAAACGGCGTGCTGCTGGTTGATAATGTAGAGGATGTTGTTCAGCAGTTCGACGTACTGATCGACTTCACCGCGCCGCAGGCAACTTTGCGTAACGCCGCTATTTGCAGCCAGGCCGGAAAAAAGATGGTGGTTGGCACTACCGGTTTGGATGCCGACCAAAAACAACAGCTTGCTGACGCCGCCGCGCTTAGCGCTATCATGTTTGCGCCGAATATGAGCGTAGGCGTTAACCTGTGTTTCAGCCTCCTCTCCACCGCCGCCAAAGT
>JBPCXM010000811.1:0-2938 GCA_051008535.1 Pseudomonadales bacterium
GAATTACTTCAACACCTATATCAATCGCGATATGAGAAGCCTGTTCCCACACATTGATATCATCAAATATCAACGCGTCATGAAAATGCTGTCGTCGATTTCTGGAACGATTGTTAACAAATCAGAGTTAGCCAGATCCGCTGAAAGCAGTGAAAAATCGATTCGCGACTATTTGCAGATTATCTCAGGTAAATTTTTTTGGCGAGAGTTGCCAGCATTTAAAGCCTCGAAGATAAAAACCACTACCTCGCTACCCAAAAGACACTTTAGAGACTCCGGGTTATTGTTGTTTCTTCAGAATGTATTCACGCCGGAAGAATTGGGGTTCTATCCCAAATTGGGCAACGTATTCGAATCGTTTGTTGTTGAAGAACTGATTCGCGGCGTGCAGCCAGTAGCGACAAGAAAAGTCAGGTATTATCATTTCAGGACAAAGGCCGGTGGAGAAATAGGCCTTATTCTAGAGGGTTCTTTTGGTCTTCTTCCCATTGAAATAAAGTACCAATCAAATACTACGAAGAAACAACACATCAATGGTAAACTTTATCGAACTGCATCAATTGCCTTATGGATTGGTCATCAACAACTGTGAGTCCCCTTCCATGATTACCGAAAATATTGTGCAAATACCAATCGCCTGCCTTTAGACAATAGCCGGTGATTCAGACCGTCATTTTTGGGTAATCGATTATATAACCCCTGTGTCACCAGACCTGTCCCTGACTTCACCTCCACTAATCTGGTGAGCTTACTCCTGCTCCAAATCCCCTAGCGTCTCTATTTTCCTCTCGCTTACCGCTGTGCGAGCCTGCCCTGATACTGGCAATAACGAAGTCTGCCGGCTACGCAGCATATACCCACCAAGTGTGCCGCCAGCGGTGCTGAGCAGCAATAAACCGAGGCTGGCAAACTGGGTAAACATCATCAACACACCAAAACCCACGGCACCACTGAGCGCAGCTCCCACTTTAAAGTTTGCCTTCGCGTGCGCACGTGAGGATTCGCGTGTAATTTCCTGCTGCGTTTTTTTCAGCATACGCGTTTTCGCGCGCTCGGCATTGGATACCAGCTTTTCACGCTCACGGGCAAAACCTTCGCGTAGCGCACTAGTTTTTGTGTCGGCGAGTTCTCTGGATACCGCACCAAACCAGAAGGTGGTGACCAGTGCAATGGCGCAAGCAGGGATGAGCAACTGCGCCCAATCACGCGGATTGGCAAGAGAATCGATGTTCAACCATAGCAACAGGCCGGTAACGATTTGCACCAGTACTATGCCGATAAAAAAACGAAGCAAAATTGTGGGTTTCCGTGGTAATTGACCCTATCCATTCTAATCGATATAGGTCTAAAAGAGGTAGTTGCGATGCCGCTTGAAGGAGCAAGTATCCGTCGCGCACACGTCATCACCATATATTTCCCCTCTGTGTTACCCGCTTCTTTCTTTAGGCTTTTAATAGCGGCACATAAGTTAGCTACTAACACCGGCGACAAATGGATAGACTAGAAGCCCAGTCTATTTGCTTGACAACGGCCATATAGACCAGTAATCTAGTCTAAATAATCAGTGAGGTGCGGAATTATGCTAGAAGAAATCGGGGCCTACGACGCCAAAACCAAACTCCCAGAAATCCTCCGTCGTGTAGAGGCGGGCGAGTCCTTTACCATTACCAATCGCGGTAGGCCGATTGCTGATGTGGTGCCCAGCCGCGTCGGCAGCCGGTTAAAGGCCCAATCCGCGATTAACAATATTCTCAACACCAAAAAGCATACAGTGTCTGATGACACGCTGGCTAACATGAAGGAAGCTGGCCGCAAATGAGCAGCTTTGTCATGGATAACTCGATCGCGATGCGCTGGCTACTGGCGAGTGAAAAAAAATCGGATCAGACGTATGCCGAGGCGGTTTTAAAGAGCTTGGTGGACGTTTATGCGACGGTGTCGAATTTATGGCATTTGGAAGCGACCAATGTTCTCATCGCCGCCGAAAAACGGGGAGCGTTGGCAACAGGCGACGTTGAGCGCTTTATTGCACAGCTGGAAAGCCTACCGATTCAGGTAGACCCAATGACAGCGCACCAGGCGTTTAGCCGGACGCTCAGCTTGTCCAAAGCTTATAAGCTGAGTAGCTATGATGCTGCATACCTTGAGTTGGCGATACGCGAAGGGTTGCCAATCGCTACGCTGGAAAAGGATTTACTGAAGGCAGCAAAAAAAGCCGACGTGACTATCTATCTGAAGTAGTCGGATGAATTATAAGACGAGTTGATAGCCCATATAAATCAAGCAAGTCAGCGACCCCATCCAAACTATTGAGCGCACATAAATGATTCCAAACAGATAGCAGGGTATATAAATCACCCGCAGCACCAACCAGGCGAAGGCCGCTTGTGTCAAATCTACTTCCAGGATGATCGCTAGCAAACACAGCGCTAGAAAAGCGGGCAGACTTTCTTGAAGATTAACACCTGCGCGAGTAGTCCGTTGTTGAAGTTGCGTCTGCGGCGGCGGGTTATCACGACTCGAAATCATGTAATCCGCATTCTTGTAGCCGATGCTAGCGGGTAGCAGCCATAGCTGGAACAGCACCAGCGCAAGCGCGCTGATTATCATCACCGACATTGTAGTCTCCTTATGTTGTTAGGGGGTATACCAGATGGGCGATGTGAATGCCCGTTCTTGAATAGTCAGAGGCAACTCTGCCGGTGGCGTAATGCCCAACGCGATGGCATCAAAGGTTGACCAGCGTGCCGTGGGTATTTCGATGATGCGCGCGTAGTAGAAGGTATGCGCATCCCGATCAAATTCAGGGTCCACCCAGAATACCCTCAACTCGGGATCGCCGATGGTGTTTTCGAACTTACCCGTGTAGTCAAACTCCTGGAAAGCTCCGGCAGCGTTATGCGTATCCGAGTCGCCGATAAACCCGAGTTTATAGGGG
>JBPCXM010000812.1:0-7600 GCA_051008535.1 Pseudomonadales bacterium
GGCCGGGGAAAACGCCTTTGCGCAGACCAAAATAGAAATCCATTCGATCGACCAGACCCGGGGCCTCCTCAACCAGGCGCTCCCGCTCCGTCAACGAGTGCATAGTCAATTTGTAGTCACCGGAGCCAAGGTACCTGAGCCCCCCGTGAATCATTTTCGACGAGCGGCTCGAGGTTCCCCAGGAGAAATCCCGCTGTTCGACCAACAAGGCGCGATACCCCATGCGTACGGCTTCGCGCAACACGCCTGCGCCGGTAATACCACCGCCAACGATGATAACATCCCAACTTTGCTGCTCTCCCGCAGTCATACTTTGCAGCAATGCGTTGCGGTCTGTAAACCCTACGGCAGAAGACATGTTAGCTGGCTAACCCATTCGTAACGAAATATGATAGTGGCCACTCGGCATACTGCCCGTCACTGCTCTAATCAGCGTCCTCCGGAAGCAACTTTCCTGGGTTAAAGCGCCCATCGGGATCAAACAAGTCGCACAGCTTGCGAATGGCTGCCAGGCCCAAAGGCCCTTTCTCAGCCGCAATAAAGTCGCGGTGATCTGCCCCCACGCCGTGCTGGTGGCTAATCGTTCCACCGCAAGAGACGATGGCGTTTGCTCCAGCGGTTTTGAAGCGTTTCCAACGTTGTAGCGTAGACTGGTAGCTATCCGCGCAACGAAAAATATAGGTGGTGTAGATACTCGAACCCTGGCTATAAACATGAGACAGATGCGTATAGACGTGAACCTGCTCCCCTTCCGCCTCGGCTGTGGTGCGTATAGCGTTTTCCACTGTTGCTAGCGTGTGATCAACTCGACCCCAGTCAACCGCAGTCTCCATGGTATCCACGACGAAGCCCGCTGCTAACAACGGATCTCTCAGGTAGGGTGCGCTGAAGCGTCCGTGTGCCCATTTTTCGCCAAACTTGCCACCGCCGTCGATACCGCCCTGTCCAGCACAGATCTCTTGCGCAATCTCACCGGCACACTCGCATTGCCTGGCCGAACCCGTGACACCAACAGTCATCATCACCCTACCGTCACCAATACCAGCAGCCTGCAAGCGACTATCAAGTTCGGCGACCTCGTCTGGATCCCCTGAGAGTAGCAGCGTCATGGTTTCCATTTCGTTACTGAGGCGAACCATAGACAACTGAACTTTGTTCTGTGCCAAGTCCTTGGCAGCCACCGCACCATTAGACCAGGAGGAGAAGAAATACACGTGAAAGGACTCGGATTCCGGTAGCGGAGTCACCCGAACCTTGACTTCAGTAATTATGCCCATGCGCCCCTCTGAGCCCATAATGATCTCGCGGAGATCCGGGCCCGCTGACGACGCAGGAATAGTCGGAATGTCCAGCGTACCGAGCTGTGTTTCAACCCTGCCACCGGCAAACATCTGTTCGATACGTCCATACCTTAATGACTGCTGGCCGCTGGAGCGGCTGGCGACCCAACCGCCGACCGTAGACAGCTCCCAAGACTGGGGGAAATGCCCGAGTGTGTAGCCTTCACGCTGCAGCTGTTCTTCGAGCTGCGGACCCGGGGTGCCAGCGCCGAAGGTGGCCAGCTGGCTATCACGGTCCAGATCAATCAGCCGATTCATGCGTTCCATACTGATGGTCAAAACCGGTTTATCTCCTGCCTCGGGATTGATATGGCCAACAACCGAGGTGCCGCCGCCGTAGGGAATCACCACAATGTCGTGCTGCTGGGCATAGTCGAGGAGATCCCGTACATCATCACTGGATTCGGGAAGTGCGACACCGTCTGGGAAGGTGTCTACTTCACACCCGCGCATTTCAAGCACATCGGGAAGGCTTTGCCCCCTGGCGTGGCGGACACGTAC
This sequence comes from Pseudomonadales bacterium, assembly GCA_051008535.1. Classification (GTDB taxonomy): domain Bacteria; phylum Pseudomonadota; class Gammaproteobacteria; order Pseudomonadales; family JAUIET01; genus JBBKXJ01. The sequence continues at coordinate 1,842 of JBPCXM010000812.1, forward strand.
TTCCGCCCCTGTGTTTACCTGGTGGTGCTCAGGCAGGCGTGATGGCGGCACCTTGTCGACAACCTGAGCCAGCGTCGACTCCGGCAACGGATCGGCAGTCCCAATGAGGGAACCCAATACCTGCAGTGCAGCATCACCCAAAGTGGTGGTGTACTCGCTATTTTCCATTCCCCAGCCATTCCAGCGTCGCATCTTTGCTACCTCTGATTTTAGTGTGTCAGGAATTCAGGCAATGCCCGAATTTATCGCGCCTCGTCGCTTGCCGAAGAGACAATCGTTTATACTGCGGATAACATGCCTTATGATAAACGTTGAAATTTGCAATTCACTGTCAATCAACGACATAGCCATCACCATTTCGGTCAGGATACCAGATGACTGGTAATACCACCGGGTTGAGCGATTACGGTTTCGCCTCTGTGCCGGCGATCAAACAATATCTGCAGGCTGCCGAGGCCTGTGGAGTCGACTACCAGCCCATGCTTGAAACCGCCAATATTCACCCGACTGCCCTGCAGGACAATAACAAGCGCATCAGCGGGAAAGCCATGGTGCGCCTGCTGGCCCAGCTGATACCCGCCAGCAATGACCCGTGTTTCGGGCTGCACTCGGCGCGTTTTGTCGAGCCGCCGTCCTACAGTGTGCTCGGCTATATTTCCATGAACTGCTCCACGCTTCGTCAGACCCTGGCGAACACCTCAGTCTACGAGAAGATCGTGGGCGATATGGGTGTATCGTCCACCCATATAGATAACGGCTTTGTCCTACAGCGCTGGGATTGTCGTTTCACCGAGCCACTGGTGCGCCGCCATGTGATTGAGAATGTGCTCGGGTCCTGGACTGTCTACCTGAGACACTTCGTGCATTTGGACACCAAGCTCGCTGATTGCATCTGGTTTGAGCACTCGGCGCCCTACGATCCCGAGTTGTTAAAAGATTACATCGAGGTTTTTGGCTGCGACGTCCTATTTGACCAGGCAGCCAGCGGCATCCGATTCAAAGAGGAGTTCCTGGACCTTGCCTTGCCGCAGGCTGACAAAAAGCTGCTCAAGGCCTTGCTTGACCACGCCACGCAGATACTCGCAGAAATCGACCGCGATCAGCCAATCACCATACGGGTGAAGAATCTCCTGCGTTTGATGCTGAAGGAAAGAGAGCCCAGCAGCACACAGATCGCAGAGATACTGCATATGAGCAGCCGCACCCTGCAGCGTAAATTGAACGCGGAAGATACGCAGTACAAGACGGTGTTATACGAGGTAAGACTAGAGCTGGCCCTGTACTATCTTGAAAACACCAGCCTCAATCTGGACCAGATAGCCCACGAACTTGGCTACACAGAGGCGCGATCTTTTTACCGTAGCTTTAAGCAATGGACAGGTCGCACCGCCGGCTCCTACCGTGCGCAGAACGCCTAGTCGGGCAACGTCGGGCTGTAACTGACAAAAATCGGCGAGGACCAGGCCCGTTGGTGTTCATTAGCCAAGCAGTCGTCGGATTCGTCTGTGCGGTAGTCCCCGCGACACGGCGACGTACTCAGCACCTTACCCATTTCATCAACATTCGCCCGCAGGTTGGCGGCGTTAATACTTGGTGTGGGTTCTTCCAGCGCGCGAGCATAATAAACCGCTTCCCTGCCTTCCTCGGCAAAGTCGGGGTCGGTAAACTCCACCGAGCACCCATCGTCCGACGACACACAACTGAACACTCGCCATGGGTCTTCAATCAGGTCCTCAACCGGCTCACTCTCATGCAACTGCGGGCGAATTTTGACTATTTCAATGCGCTCAATACGGTAACGCTCGTCAGAAGGGTAATAACACTCACCTGCCCCCATTTTCTCAAGACGGCGTCGCTCTAACGACTCTACAATGTAAGCCGGGCAGCCCGGCAACTGTTTGAAAGACCCCACCGCGTTGACGCGGAAGTGGGGATTGTCAGCCGCAACGATGTCGCTGCCCATGGGACGCCGCCCGTCGAGTGCGGATTCATCCAGCACATCGAACCACAGTAATATGCGGTGACCGCTAGTACCGTAGACTTCCCGTCGCTTCATCGCATCCCAGATTGCATCTCGAGTTCGTGCCTCGGCATGCACGGCTGCGATACCTCCTGCCGTCATAAAGGAAGCGGTGCGCTCGAATTCCGAGGCGTAGAGTTTGGCACTGACCGGGTCAATCTGATCCGGCCTGAGGGAACGCGAAGCAGCAGGAGGCAATTCGGCCGATCCACGCGACAGCGATTCCCAGAAAGGTCCTCTGATGCCATTGGCATCGGTGGTCAACTTTCGATGCTGTTGCTTGAAACCATGTCCAGCTCGTGCGCTGTGCGTGTCAGTTGACGCAACAAAGCCCCAGCGGTAGCCATGCCCCTCGCTCGAAGAGCGAAAATCTCGCAGGGCGAGACCATACTGAACTGACTTACGAGGCCGATAGTTAAATGCGGGCATGAACACGTCCCTGGCCTGCCCCGCATCCAGCCACTCGTCCGACTGACTGTCTGGCACAGTCATGAATCCATGTATCGTATCGATTTGAACAAAGTTGTGGCGTGCTTCTATGGCGCGCCGGTCACACTCCAATGAAGAAAGGCCCTCAGCTAGGCAACGTGTGCGAATGATATCGCCTGCCTGCCAGCACGCCGGTAGGTAGTTGACCTGAGGTTCGGGGCAGTACCAAACACCATCCGCATCGCGGCGCCGTACGGCAAAGTTCCGAAATACTTCCGAGTTACCGTGACCTGAATAGACCTCGATCAGTCCGGTACGGGCCGGTTCACCCTCGCGTAGCTGATGATGCCAATTCGCCCCGGGGGGCGTATAGAATCCCCAACTACTGCCGTGTGGAATGATGATTGTGTCAAAGCCCCACTCATCCAGCTTGCGATACAGTTCAGAGGGGGATGCCACACTTTCGAAGCAATCAGCCGGCAGAGCTGGGCTGGGTGTCGCCGGGTCGCAGGCAGGGACGGCTGCCATTTGCTCAATCCATCGATTGTAGTCTGCGTAATATTCGCGGTGACGCGGGTCCACGATCCCCAGCGCCGACGGCAGCCGGGAACTCTTTGATCGTGTAGCCACGGTAGCAACGCCAGCCCCCCCGGCGGCAATCGGTCGCTTCGGAAGAAGTTCCGGGTCGTCATCCTTGAACAACACATTGTGGTGCCCGTAGTGCTGCTCGGCAGTAGCGCCAACCTGGGTCCATTCCCAACCGATAAACGCGATCAAGTCTGGGTTGGAAGTATCGCCTGCCAGGCGATTACACTGCCGCACAGAGCGAATCGAATCCTGCCACTGTTGGGGCGTGAAGCTCTCGGCATGATCGGTTAGGAAATAGAAGTCAAGTTGGGAAATGAAACGCGCATAGTCGCACGCGAAAGCCGGTGGAAATGCTCCCCGCGAGCCATACATTAACGGTAGGCTGTACATGAATGCGTCTGCAGAATTGGTTGTGTGGACGTGGGTGTCGCCAAATAATATCTGTTTTTCGCTGTGCACCGGCAGAGCTTGTTTTGCACCATGCTGCGCCGCTGCCCGGGAACTCAGCATCTCATCCGGAAGCCTGATGGAGGTCTCGGTCACAGCCGCCAAAGGCGACGCTTCCCACCAACGATGCGGATCGGGAAAAAAGCCGGGGAAAAGCCGATAAGCAGCCTCAGGCGCCCTACCGCTAAAAATCAGAACACAGCTCAGCAGCAGGATCGGTACTAGAATATAGGCTGCTCTTTTCATGTCTTAATTTGGAACCTTCACTCGATCCTTAGTCAATACAAACTTACACCTGAACAAAGCCGCGGCTCACAAACCAATACACCCCCAGACCGCACAGCCCCGCCGACGCGATTTCCACACCGGGGCGATAATCTCTGATCGTACTCGCCCGACCAACCCACTGCACAAGCCACCAGAGCACAGCTACAACAAGTATCTGTCCCACTTCCACACCGATGTTAAATCCGCCAAGTGCCACCATCAGTCGGCTGTCCGGCAGGCCTATCTCATTGAGCACATTGGCAAACCCGAAACCATGAACAATGCCAAAAGCCAGCGTTAATGCTGGTCGCCTACGCCTAACGGCAAGTTCATTTGCCGAAAAAGACAGATAGGCGACGGAGAATGCCGCGAGCCCGGCTAGAGTCAACAGAGGTAATCCAACACTCAAGACAGCAGAGGCAATACCCACTACCAGCAATGACACAACAGTGGCCGCAGCGATCAGCCCATGACGGCTGCAAAGCAGGCCGATATTGTCTGCCGCAACGAGGGCGATGGTAAAGCCAATCAACGCTTCAACCACCCACACCTCCAGAGACACATGCCCAAGTACAGCGAGACTCAAGCTTAGGCTGTGGCCGAGGGTAAAACCGGTCACAATCCATATCAGTTCTCGCAGATTGCGAACCAGAAGCAGCAGCGCAGCTAAAAACGCTAGGTGATCTATTCCGCCCAGGATATGCTCTACTCCGAGCCGCAGATATTGCAGGAACGCACTGTCGAAACCGTCGATGTTGTTGTTAAGCCTAGCGATATTTTGTTCTCGCCGACTATCAGTAAACAGAAACTCTCTGGGCAGTTCGCCAGTGGTCGTTAGGCGGGCATAGTGCACATGGCTTGGCGCTACGGCAAAGAAGCTGCTCATCCCGATGCTTGCAGGCAAACCGACCTCGCACACGAACGTGGCCCGTACGCGCAAATAACCGTCTGCCGCTGCAAGCGCCTGCGGGACGGCCAGCGGCGGACATGCAACATTGCTGCTGGAAGTGATTCGAACCGTTTTTTGAATATGGGTGGTCAACAGTGCTTCCAGGTGCGTCAGGCCGCTCTCCAGCACTGGCAGCCTGGTGACCTCTCGCGTTTTAACAGTGAACACCATAACCAAACGATTCTCCGCGAGGCTCCAGGTGGAAAAAGACTGGCTGCGACTGTGCGCCTGGGAAGCCGGTGCAACTGCCGTACACAGGAAAACGATCACACATGTTAGAACAAAAAGTGGGAGCCGAGTCATTACTCTATACCTGATACGACCCATCGAATGTTAGCGCCATCGCGCAGATGAGCGAGGTATTCACGCAAGCGGCTGTCCTTTGCCTGCTCGAGGTAATGCCCGTTGCCTGGGCTCGCGGCTTTGGCCTTAAACTCCACCGTTATACCCTCCATCACAGACTGTAATACCTCCGAGCGCACCGCTTGGCGATTGCGTACGAGGCCTTGTTCCACGCCATATTGCACCAACAGCTGTTCTTCAATCATCCTTTGCAGGATCAGCGACCGGTCGCTAGCAGTGACGGCAGAGCGTTTCTCACTCACAAACAGCTGGACTGCACGTTGGTAGTCGGACAGTTCGAGCCGCGTGCCGTTGACTGAAGCTACCACACCATGGTCCAGATCGTGGTTGGCCGCTTCGTCGAGCAAGGCAAACACAGCGAACAACACCCCGACTAAAGCGCCCAGGGTCAGGCCAACAAGCGGTCGCGTATCGTCTGCGGAAACCCAGCGAGCGATGGTACATGTCAGAGTTACCTTCGGCCTGCTAGCCATCAGGAACCTGGCGAGTAGTTGACATATATTGGGGAAGACCAGGCCCTGTGGCCCAGTGGGGCCTGGCAGTTGTCCTTGCTGTCGACACGATAGTCACCGTAACAGGGGTTCACCGCGATTACCTTGCCGCTGCTATCGTATTCGGCACGCAAATTGGCGCCGTTTATTGTTGCACTGGCTTCCTCGATAGCGCGCACGTAGTAAACAGCGTCGCGGCCGCTAC
>JBPCXM010000813.1:0-2553 GCA_051008535.1 Pseudomonadales bacterium
GCCGCGGCTTACTTCATGATCAATTGTGCGCATCCGGACCACTTTGTTGATGCGCTGGCCGACGCGGCCTGGCTGCGTCGCATCAAGGGACTTCGTTGTAATGCGTCGCGTTGCAGTCACGCAGAGCTTGATGAGGCCGAGGAACTGGATGCCGGCGATCCGCAGGAATTGGGTCAGCAATATCGCTCGCTTATCACGAAGATGCCCTGGGTGAACGTGCTCGGCGGTTGTTGCGGCTCTGACTTGCGGCATGTGACGGCAATTGCCGCCGCGGTTCAGAACGCCTAGCAGCCAACACGCAAAGACGAGAATACGACATGAATGCACCCTTACAATCCCTGAATGGAACTCACTTGCTTCTTTCGAAGCCGAACCATAGCGGCTGGTCGTCACGGCTGACGTTCATCCTCGCCGCTGCGGGTTCGGCGGTCGGTCTTGGCAATGTATGGAAATTTCCGTATATCGCAGGCGAGCATGGTGGCGGCGCTTTTGTGCTCGTCTACCTCGCTTGCGTTGCATTGATCGGGCTACCGATTCTAATGGCGGAAATTGTGATCGGCCGACGCGGCGGTGGCAGCCCTATGCACAGTTTCCACTCACTCGCGGCACGAGAGGGTCACTCGCAAAACTGGCAGCTTATAGCCTGGCTGGGTGTGGGCGGTTGTTTCCTTCTTCTCTCCTTTTACAGCGTGGTGGCCGGCTGGTCGCTCAGCTATTTGTGGTACGCCATCGACGGTAGGTTTGCCGGCGCTAATTTTGCAGGAGGAGAGGATACGACGCAGATAATGGGCGAGCAGTTCGCTAGCTTGCTCGCCAACCCGGAAGCACTGATTGTGTGCCATTCGCTGGTCATGGCGGCAACGATGTTTATTGCTGCCTACGGCATCCGTGGCGGCTTGGAGCGCGCGGCGCGGTGGATGGTGCCCGGACTTTTCGTGTTGTTGGTCGTACTCGTCGTCTATGCGGCGGCGTCGACTGGCAAATTCGTTAATGCGGTAGCGTTTTTGTTGCGCCCAAATTTCTCTGCGCTCTCCGGAGAGGCTGTACTGGTCGCGTTAGGCCATGCCTTTTTCACTCTCAGTGTGGGGATGACAGCCATGATGGCCTACGGCGCTCACCTGCAACAACGCGTCTCAATCGCCAAGGCTTCGGTCGCAATCGCAGGACTGGACACCCTGGTCGCCATGCTGGCGGGACTGGCGATTTTTCCCATCGTGTTTGCCAACGGATTGGAAACCGGCTCCGGTCCCGGGCTCATTTTCGTGACGCTGCCGATCGCGTTCGCGCAGATGCCGGGTGGCGGCATGGTGGCAATAGTGTTTTTCCTGTTCCTCAGTCTCGCCGCGCTGACTTCCACTATCTCAATCCTGGAGCCTGTGGTGCAGCATTTCGAACGGCGTAGCGGGTGGAATCGGCGCCGGGCTACGCTGCTGGCCGGCTTCGCGATCTGGTTACTGGGAATAGGCGCCGCACTGGCATTTAACCTATGGTCGGACTTTACGATAATGGGCAGGAATCTGTTCGATTTTATGGATTTCGCGACGTCCAACGTGTTGCTACCGCTGGGCGGTCTACTGATAGCTGTCTATGCGGGTCGCGTTCTTTCCCGCTCGTCGCTAAGCGATGAACTCGGTGCTGGGCAGTCGATCCTATTTCTGCTCTGGCACTTTGTGCTGCGCTACGTCTCGCCAGTCGGCGTGGGGCTGGTGCTCGTCTATAACCTTGTCTGAAACACACTGATCCGATTGCAGCGACTCAGCAGAGAACTTTGAATCGATACACACGGAGTGAAACAACTATGAAACCCACTTTAAACATTCGCATCGCGACCATGGACGACTGTCCGCGCATTGCCGGCCTGATGGAGGAATCGGTGCGTGTACTCGCGCAGCCCGACTACCCGAGTGATGTGCTTGAGACGGCGCTGCGTAGTGGTGCATGGGGTCTGGATACACAGCTGATCAAAGACGAAACTTTTTACCTGGTATTCGTCGGTAGCACGCTGGCTGGCTGCGGAAGTTGGAGTTTTAGACGAACGCTGTTCGGCTCCGACACCGAACAGATGCACAATGCCGATCGACTCGACCCAAAGGTTGATGCTGCGAGGATTCGCGCATTTTTTGTGCACCCCCACTTTGCCCGCCACGGCATAGGCTCATTGCTGCTGACTTGCTGTGAGAAAGCCGCACAAATAGCGGGGTTTCATTCGTTCACTCTGGCCGCGACACTACCGGGTAAACGCTTGTATAGGACGCACGGCTATATGGTGACCGAGGCCATCGAACGTGACGTGGGCGGTGGACTAACGATGCGAGGACTACTCATGACGAAACGCCCACTGCGCAAAGCAAATCCCGTTTCCACCGCTGTAAGTCGCTTTTCCAGGTTCGCTGCCGCGCTCGCTACCACTTCGACCGCAGCACACGCTAATACGGAGCCTTAAATGGATAGTACACCACCATCAATTTCTATCACCACATTTCATGATGGCGGCCGCAGCCGCTTCAACGCCTGATTCTTCGATTTTTTTGATCACTACACAATCTATGTCGC
>JBPCXM010000814.1:0-4512 GCA_051008535.1 Pseudomonadales bacterium
GCTTGACGAAACCCGGTGGACAGGTCTGAGGTGGCCCGGACTTCGCAGCCAAATTCTTGGCAATGCACACTGCCACGCCGGGCGGACGGTGAAACCCCTTGGGACAGTGGTCCGGGTGATGCTGCAAGGTTAACGCGTTGTCGCGAACCGCAAGCACCAGATCGTCCGCGGTGCAGACGGTCGAACCAACAGCGGTAGAGAACCCTTCCGGACAGTGATCCTGAATGTTGCCAGCCAACAGAATCACGTCGTCCTGCATTTGAAGGGTCATGTTGCGCGCAACGCAGAAGTTAACGCCGGGAATCCGCTCAAAGCCCTTCGGACAATCTTCGCCTACAGGCTCTGCGGCAGGACGTCCGGTGAAGTTCTCGGCGACACACGCCAGGCCTGACGGGATTGGGCGAAAGCCCTCGGGACAGACCAAGCCCGGATCGCCGGTAAGGGTATCGTTGGGGGATGATCTGGCCGCGCCGACCGAGGTTTGGCAGATAGTCACTAGTGCGACGAGGGCCGCGATTATGTAGTAGTTCCGTTTCATTGTCTTACTCCTGTTGATTGCGTTAGGTGAGAGAGTTCCCTCTGCGTGACCAATCTTGGCGTAGAGGTATTCCTTCAAAACAGTAAACAGGGGCGGGGGAAAAAACCGGACATGGCAAAAAATTTTTCGACGTTGCAAAAAACCTCGCGCTTGTTAGCAGCGCTGAACAATTATATTTGTCCGGTTTTTCTTTTCTTTGCTGTTACTACAGGTGAAGAAACAGATTTGCAGCGGTTTGTTATTTGTTCATTAGCTACTAGTTGGTTGGCGCGAGGTCTTTTTCCGTCGTGTAAGAGCAAGGCATCTTAACCAGATGTTTGATACTAGCTAACTTGCACACCACGAGACGTTCGATAGACACCAACAACCAACCTTGATGCAAGACAACCAATGACACGCCTTGCAGATGTATTTTTAAACTAATCATGTACTTGCGGACAATGTGCATGCACGGATAAATTGTTGGCGCGTCTGTTGCTGCAAACTATGTGCTTGCTTAATCTCGAGATTTATTAACACCAATTTTAGGAGATAGAAAATGAGCAATATTGCAATCAAAGACCTCAACGAGGACACAACACTCGATCAGGCTGCGATGAGTGAACTCTATGGCGGGAAAGGAGGACATTGTCCGCCCGGAGAACTAGGTTTGACTTTGCCGCGAAGCAACCAACACGAGAACAAAAGGATTAACTCTCTGGATCTAGGTCAGATGGGAGCGGGTGTAGCCGAGCAGATTGGCGAATTGGTCGCCAATATAGGCCCTATATGTGGCCCTCCCGGTCAGGGGATCAGGCAATGAGCTGGTTGATTGAGCGCTAGGTCGCCTCGGCGAACCGATTGACCACCGGATAGCAAACGCATCTCTGGATTGCCACATTCTAGAGATGCGGGCGTTGTTCTATATGACGCAACGCGTCACGTACTTGCCTGACAAAAACGTCGTCAGCATCACGATGACGACGCAATACTTCGTCCGCGCGAGTCAGTAGTCTCATAGCCTCGGCGGTACTTCCCATCCTGGCTAGGACAGCGCCCAGAGTCGACTGCGCCTCGGCAACCAGGCTGTGCCCCGGCGGCAATTCCGACTCCCGCGATTGGAGTGCCGCACGAGCAAACTGCTTGGCGCTCTCCAGCTCATCGAGTTGCAATAGTACTTGGGCGTAGCCTTCTTGTGCTACCGCAGTTCGTGTGCCGTTGGGCGGCAGTATTTCTAAAGCGTGTTCGTAGTCGGCTCTCGCCTTTTCCAGCTCCCCCATGGCATGAGCCAGCGCCGCGCGATTACTCAGGTCCCGGCCGATCGTCGGGCTGTCCGGACTGAAGATGGCGCGATCCATCTCGAGCATAGCAGCGAATACCGACTCTGCTTCCTCGTACTCACCACGCTGAGTGAGCACGGTGCCCAGTCCGCTAAGAGCGAGTGCGACGGTCGCGCTCTCACCCCCATCGATCTTCTTCTGGACCGACAGCGCCCGCCGGTAATAGCCTTCCGCCGCCTCTAGTTGCCTCTGGCGATACGCAAGAAACCCCAGGTAGCGCAATGTGTGCGCGACGTAGGGATGCTCCTTCCCGAGTATGCGTTCCTGTATATTCAGGGCGCGCAGGTGGAGCGGTTCCGCCTCCTCGTAACGCTCCAGATAGGCGAGCAGCAGGCCCAGACCATTGAGGCCGACAGTGTAGTACGAATGGCTTTCGCCGAGCACGGTCCTGAAAATCTCGACGGCTTCGCGGCTGTTGGCTTCGGCTTTGGCCGCGTCCCCTTGTAGGCGCTGCAGCATGGCCAGACCGTGAAGCCCCGTAGCGAGCTCGCTGTGATCGCCGTTCGTGACCTGCCTTAGTATAGCGATGGCCTCACGATACAAGGCCTCCGCCTGCTCGTGATTCGCCTGCAGTCTTTGCGCCTCGCCGAGTGCATTGAGAATCTCGGCCTGCTCGACACTCTCGATGCCAATTGCACGGTGAATCGCCAGGGCCTCCTCTAACAGCTTCTGCGCCTCATCGTATTTGTCCGTCGAATTGTAGGAGAACGCCAGTTGTGTCAGTGTACTGGCAAGAGCCAGGTTCTGCTTGGGCGGCAGACGGCGACGGATTTGCAGCGCCGACTCCTGCAACACGGCACTTTCTTTATAAGAGCCCAGGCTATAGTAGATCTCACCCAGCACGTGCAACATTTGAGCTTGAATTTCCGGTGCATCCTCGAGCTGGTCGTGGATCCTTTCTTGACTCCGGTCGAGCAACTCCCGCACAGTCACAGTTTCTATCCCCGAAACATTAGGATCTGATACTTTGAAGATATCAATAATAAAGTCCGAAACCTGCTGGGCCTTGTGTGCCTCAACACGGCTTTGCTCGAGCGCACTATGTATACGATTTGCTTGCACTGTTACAGTAGCGGCGTAAGCAATTAGCAACGCGCCAATGCTAGCGCCCGCTATGACTGCCAAAGTATTGCGGCGTACAAATTTGCCCAAGCGATAGCGAACACCTTTCTCACGAGCTGCTACCGGGCGCGCCTCAAAATAGGCTTGAATGTCCGCGCCCAGCGCTTCCATGGACGAATAGCGCATTTCGGGTTCATTGCGCAGGGCTTTGAGCAAAATCGCGTCCAGGTCGCCGCGGAGTTTTTTACTCCACTGCGTTAATCGCTCACCTCTTAAAGGACTAAGCGTCCCTGGCGGCTGTTTCAAACTGTCTTGCTGTGCGCGGCCATCTCTATTCTCAACTTGTTGATTCACGATAAGACTGGGACGGGTTGGTGTCCCTTCGCATATACTTCTTGCTAACTCGTAGAACGAGCCGGCTTGCTCGCGAAAAGCGTGGCGCCCGGTAAGCAATTCATAGAGAACCAGCCCAAGCTGGAATATGTCAGTTGCAACGCTGACGATTTGACCGCGTAGTTGTTCAGGCGCGGCAAAACCGGGCGTCATCAACTGCTCGCCGGTTTGGGTCAAATCGATTGCCGCAGGCCTAGTCTCGTCGTCTAACAGCTTGGCGATACCGAAATCCAGCAGCTTGACTTGGCCATCTTCGGTGACCAGGATATTCGATGGCTTGATATCGCGGTGTATCACCAGATTGCGATGGGCATAGTGCAAAGCGTCAACAACCTGCATCGCTAGGTTAAGCCGCGCATCGATCGATAGCTGGTGCTGGTCGCAGTAATGATTAATGGGCTCGCCGCGAACGTACTCCATGACAATATAGGGTTGCCCTTCCTCGGTCAGGCCGCCGTCGTAAAGCTGCGCAATGTTCGGGTGATTTAGTGAAGCAAGCAACTGTTGTTCGCGCTGGAAGCGGTCCAGACGCATCTCCCGATTTTCCCAGTTCGATAAGAGTTTAATGGCGACTTGCTGATCGAAGCTGCCTTCCGTACGTTCCGCACGATAAACGACGCCCATGCCACCTCTGCCAATTTCATCGCACAATCGATAAGGACCGATACAGCGGTCGGTATAGTCCGGGATCTGTGCTTGATGATAACTCGCGCCGGTGGAGAGAAAGGACTGCATAAGCTCTAAAGCTGGACGATCAAGAAAAGTAGGCGCGTCGCTCTCAGCTTTTAACAGTGCTTCCACCTGCCGATACAAATCAGGATTGGATCCGCATGCTTGATGTAGAAATGTAAGGTGCTCTTCAGTGGGGAGTTCAAATACTTCATCCAATATGGTTAGTATTTGCTGCCAACGTTGTTCTGGTGGTTGCTGCGCTTCCATAGCCCCTCCGATTTCGGTGCGTCCTACACCGGCGCTTCTCGCTCATTATCATTCTTCGCGGCAAGTGTGTGCGCAAGCACCGCTTTGGCTTTACGCCAATTGCGGCGCACAGTCCGTTCGCTTACTCCGAGCACACAAGCCGTTTCCGCTTCCGTTAAGCCACCAAAAAAACGTAACTCAACCAGCCGGCATAAACCTTCATCCAAGTCCGCAAGTTGTTGCAGCGCGCGTTCCACTGCTAACAACGTTTCCACGCTCATC
>JBPCXM010000815.1:0-5623 GCA_051008535.1 Pseudomonadales bacterium
ATCGAAGGTCGCGGTCAAGGCCCTGGATTCCTTTTCATTATTCGGCTCAATCTCACTTGCAACATCACGCTCATCACTGGCAAACCCCCCCAAACCCGGGGCCGGCCTAGTAATACCTACAACAGTCCCGTCGGCAAGGGTAACGTCGTTCTCTACAATCGAGACTCCGGCAGGTAGATTAGCCTCATCGGCAATGCCCAGTTCCCGCAGCTCAAACGCCCGATGAGTATCTAAAAAGTGCAGTTGGCCCGATGCATCGTCCTCCTTTGCATAATCGGTGCTTAACAGAAGACTCATTTCTTCATTGAGATCGAAATTCAATTGCGCGCGATAAGATTGCCGGCTCTCATCATCAATATCGGCGCCTGATACTGGATTATTGCCGTAACCCGAGCGTGAATTGGTTTTAAATGCGAAACGACCCTGCATTGCATCAGTTATGGGGCCACCTACGCCGCCTTCCACATTCAATTTGTCATAGTTACCAATGGTGACGTTGGCATAGCCTTCGAATTCCTCGGTGGGCTTTTTACTGATCAAATTGACCGAGCCGCCCGTCGCGTTGCGGCCGTAAAGCGTTCCTTGGGGTCCGCGCAATACTTCCACGCGCTCCAAATCAAAAAATGTGCCCAATTGCGCGTAGGATTGCGAAACAACCGCGCCATCCAAATGCAGTGCTACCGAGGGGTCGATGCCTGCAAATGAACTGTTCAACCCGATTCCACGAATAAATATCTTGGCCTGGCCGAAATCGCTGCCAACCGAAAAGTTAGGGATCATGGCTTGCATGTCGCCTGGATCAGCTATTTGCCCATCGCTTAACCTTTCGCCATGCACGGCGCTGACAGCCAAACTAACGTCCTGCAATGATTCCGCTCGTTTCTGGGCCGTAACGACTACCTCTTCTAGCATCATACCTTGCGCGGACGCTGTACTGCTGCCTCCCGTTACGCTCAATAAACAAACACCTGCGACCGCTATGCTCAATTTTACTGGAGGACGGAATTGATCTCTTAATACCTTAGCCATATCTACACCCTTCTATTATTCAGTGAATTAAGTGAATCGGTTCTACAGCTTTTCAACCCAAGTGCAGCCTGGTTGACGTCTTACTGTATCGGCATTGCCAACAAATAACTTCTCTCCTGAAACTACATTTCTATATTGAATAACGATGAACTCTCGAATGTCTGCTTTCATATTGTTCATCGGGTATTTTGAATTATCGATTTGTCACTATGCTGATAATCAGTATACTGAGCATAATACCTATTAAAATTCACTTTGCAATAATTTTTTTCGCTTTTATGTCCTTTTGCGGGCCGTACATCGCGCGCATGGTAGTCAGCACGCTGGTCAAAACAGGCTCGGGACAAAAGTTACGATTCCGGGAAAGGCAATCATCATACCTATACCAAAGAGAAACAGGAAAACGAATGGCCAACTTGCCCGGAATACTTCACTGATTGACATCTGGGGAACTACCGCCTTGAAGGCGAACAGCGTGTAGCCAAACGGCGGCGTTATGGCGCCAACGGTGATATTCACCAGAAAAAGCAACCAGAACCAGGTTGGGTCGAATCCCAGACTGGCTATCACGGGTTGATAGATCGGCACGGTGAGCAGCATTACTGCTATCGTGTCGATAAACATGCAGAGCACGAAGGGCACGGCGAGCATCAGCAGCAACATGGCCAGATTGCCCCAATCGAGCCCCGCTACCAGGCCCACCAGGGCCGTGGTGGCGCCGGTATAGGCGAGCAACTGGGTAAACATTTTTGACATCGCCATGATGGTGATGATCATCGCCGATACGCTTATCGCGGCCGCCGCCGATTCATACACCATCTTCAGACTCAATTTCCGATACACCGCGGCGGTCATCAAGGCACCGGCCACACCGGTTGCCGCCGATTCCGATGGCGTCGCGATACCCAACATGATCAGGCCCATCACCGAGAAAATGACTAGCAGAAAAGGTAGACAGTGCACGACTGCATTCAGTTTCTCCAATCCTCCGACGGCCGTATGCTCGCCTTCGACTATGGCCGGCGCGAGTTCAGGGTTGAAGCGCACACGCAGAAAGACATAACCCAGGAAAATGGTGCAGAGAAACAACCCGGGGACGATGCCAGCGATCAGCAATTTGGCGATGGACACATCGGCCAGGGTACCCACGATAATGGCCAGCAGGCTGGGTGGGATAATCGGCGCCAGACTGGCACCTGCCAGGATTAAGCCGGCAGCAGTTTTCCGGTCATAACCGCGGTCATGCATGCCCGGCATCACCGCGCGCCCCAGCATCGCGGCGACTGCCATGGCCGCACCCGACAGAGCGCCAAACACTGCGGAAAGTGCTACCACCAGGACGTACTGCCGCCCCTGTACCCTGCCGATCAATTTGTCGATAGAGTTAAACAGCACATCCATCGAGCCAGAACGGAACAGCAGTTCGCCCATCAAAATAAACAACGGTATCGACGCCAACGAGGTCGTCGTCGCCGTACTCAGCAGGCTGTTGGCAAACATCGGGAAACCGGCGGTGCCGATCAACACGCCTATCCCGGCCAGAACGGCCAGCAGGAAAGACAAGAATATAGGCGCACCGGTCAGGAACAGTACAAACAGTAACGCAAAACCTAATGTGAGCAGCGTGTACCAGGCCATGATTAGTGTCCTATCCGGTGAGTTCGTTGAACATCAGAGCCCGCAGGGCGCGCCATACAGGACACTAGCCTATCTTATCCATTGCCACATCCTCCTGCGGCCGGTTTCTCGGGTGTATATAGCGAAGAAAATAGAATGCCGCACCGGCCATACCATAAGTAATAAAAATGGAGACCCACCATTCAGGAATAGGGTTTATCGCCAGCGTGGTGATGTCGCGGCTGAATTGGCGATGATTTTCCAACGCACTAACCCACGCGGTAAGCAAACACGCCGCGAATCCACTCGCGTACACGCAGGAATGCAAAATGTCGGCGACCCGTGGCGGTGCACCGTCCACTAGGATAGTGACCGCGATATGCGCCTTGTCGCGGGTTATTTGTGGCAGGGTCAGAAAGACAGCAATACACAACAGGTAGCTGACCATATCGGTTGCCCAACTGGTTGGGGAATTGAAAAAATACCGGGCTACCACTTCGAAAAGGTAACTGAATACGATAGCGCCCAATGCCAGCACGCCTCCGATAAAACCCATCTTGGTGATCCAGTCCTGCAGCCTGCACAAAAACGAAATCAATGGTCCCATGTGGGATTGCCTCCGGTTATTCTACGAAAGGAGCCTGTCACAGTCCCTTGGCTTGAACGAAATCCCTGAACTTGACGCCATCCTCACCGCTATATTCCACTGCCAATTTCATCGCCTGATTGACAAAGAGCTGCTCAAGCTCCTCTTGCTCCAAGCCAACATAATGCCCCTGCGTGGCACCTGCTGCCTCCATCGCGGCCGTTTCTTCGCGCAGTAGGCGGTTGAAGGTAAGCACCGTGGATTTTTCGAGTTCATGGCCAGCATCCAGTAGCAGCTTTTGCTCCGCAGGATCAAAACTATTCCACCGGTCCAGATTCATCATCAGAAGATACGATACGCTGCCGAAAACCGGATTAATAAGGTGAGGGGCCACTTCGTGGTACTTGAAATTCAGGATACCCACGCCGGTCCATATCAGCCCATCCACAACGCCCTTTTCCACCGAGGAGTACAATTCACCAAAAGATATGACCACCGGTGTGGCGCCCAGATTGTTGACCACGCCGTTCCACGATGGCAAGGCGCGGATTTTCATCCCGCTGAGTTTTCCGTCGGCGGGCATCGGGTCCTTCAACAGCATGCGAAAGCCGCTATGCGCGGTCGGAATGGCCAACACTTTCAGGTTCTGTTTTTCCGAATAATACTTGTCGATCCATGCCCAGACCCCGCTGTTGCGGCGCTTCTCGATATCCTTGTCTATGGCGTCCAGGGCGGCGCCAATGGCAGTATCGCCGGTGTGATACAGGCCATGGGTGTAGATCAGATCGAACACGCCACCACCAGTTGGCTGTAATTGCCGCCCAGGGGGGACTACCTCCGGACCAAAAGCGGTGATCGTGATTTTCCCGCCGGACATTTTCTTGACCATATCGCGGTACCGGTAGGCAATATGCTTGGTACCCGAATGGTTCTCACCCCAGGAGGTAATCATTTTTAACTCGGTTGCACGAACATCAAGGGAAGACAAGGAAACCGTGATCGAAAATAGAACCGCGGTAGTAATTTTGCCAACCGTGTTGTGAAGAATCATCGAGCGATACCTGTGGAAAGGTGTATACTACAGAAAGACAGTATACTGAGTATTTTTCTTGAGTCAAATAAATGAATACAGTGCCCAAGACGTTTTCGCTTGGGAGTTGGCACAATTGCCCGGAATTTATGTAAAACTCCAGCGAATTTAGAGCAGTTATAATGGGCTAAGCAGCAAACGATGGACAGTGTCGCATCTGCTCAAACAGGTTAAAGCAATGACTAAAGTACATGTCTTAGCTGTAAAAACAGCCTCTCTGCAATGCGTTTGCGTCGCACTTTTGTCGCTACTGCTCGCGGTAGATGCTTTTACCGCGCCGGTGCATTGGGACATGCCAACGGCGTTTGCACCAGGCAACTTTCAGACGCGCAATATCGTGCAGTTTGCTGAAGCAGTGGGGCAGGCTAGTGGCGACGATTTGACGATTAGGGTTCATTCGGGTGCGTCGCTGTACAAAGCATCACAGATAAAATTCGCCGTCAGAACAGGGCAAGTATCCATTGGGGAAACACTGATGGCCTTGCATTTAAACGAAAACTCCCTGTTTGGCCTCGACAGTATTCCGTTTCTTGCTACCGATTACGCCGCTGCAAGAACCCTCAGTAACTTGCAACGCCCTCTGCTTGAAAAAATACTACAGCAGCAGGGTCTGCTATACCTATACTCTGTGCCATGGCCTCCGCAGGGCTTATTCAGTCCCAAGCCAATCACAAACATCGCAGACATCGCGGACAAATCCTTTCGCGCCTATAGCAAACAATCGGCCCGCTTTGCACAGTTGGTCTCAGCGAACCCTGTTATGATTCATGCGGCAGAAGTCAGCCATGCCTTGGTTACCGGTAAAATTGACTTACTCCTCACATCGTCCCAGGCGGGTGTTGACTTCAAAATCTGGGAATCGATGAAATACTTTTATGACGTCGGCGGCTGGCTGCCCAAGAATATGGTCGTTGTCAATCGCGCCGCTTTTCTGGCGTTGGAGCCACGACTTCGAGATGTCCTGCTGGCGGAGGCACGAAACGCCGAACGTCGAGGGTGGCATGCTAGCGAGCGAATAACGGACCAGGCAAGCAGGACACTACGGGAGCGTGGCATCAGCTTCGAACACGCCGGGCTCGAGCTGATGCGACCCTTGCAAGCAGCAGGTGCCGACATGCAGCGCGAATGGCGACTGGACGCTACAGCTGCTGGAGCCAGGATAATTGACGTTTTCCAAACGCTAGCCCGCAAGCCGTGAGGCGTTTACTCGACCGCAGCTATCGACTTTCGGGCAGCTTCGCTGCGTTCTTCCTGGCCTGCATAGGCCTGGCGGTCATCTATGACCTGGGCGGTCAGTATTT
>JBPCXM010000816.1:0-8741 GCA_051008535.1 Pseudomonadales bacterium
TGAACTGCTTCCATTGTATGATTCTTAGGCCGTCAAAAAACTGGCATTCGCCATGGTCAATACAATAACTGCAAATTCCTTACCGACTTTTATATTTAGGGGCAAATTTTTAGCGATTACACTTAAATCGACATTTAGAATTGCCACAGCGCGACGGAAAATCGCATGAGGCGAGGACGAGCATGTACCCGTCTTGCCGTGCAATTCCATAGATCAGGATGATCTATGGAATTGCTGGTCAAGGATCGAACTGCATGTCGGCTGGAATTTCGATCTCTTTCAACGGGGGTGGCTTATCACCCTGGGCGAGTTGGAATACATAGGCCAGCACTTGAGCAACTGCTAGGAACAGCTGATCCGGTATTTCATCGCCAATTTCAGTCGCGTGATAGAGCGCCCGCGCCAACGGCGGTGCTTCGACGATTTGCACATCGTGTGCCTTCGCGACTTCACGTATGCGCAGTGCAACGTGATCTATGCCTTTGGCGACGACCTTCGGAGCGCCACTCTCATCCATTGCGTACTTAAGCGCAATCGAATAATGGCTAGGGTTAACGATGACCACGTCGGCGTCGGGCACATCACTCATCATGCGTGCACTGGCGAATTCCCGCTGCAATTGCCGAATACGACCCTTAACTTCCGGCCGGCCATCAGTTTCTTTCATTTCATCTTTGACCTGCTGCAAGGTCATGCGCATTTTCTTCTTGTGCTGCTGCAACTGGAATGGCACATCGACGCCGGCAATCAGAATCAACGCGGCGCACAATACGACGCCGCCAATGCTGAGAATCCAGGTAGCGGAAGCCATGGCGGCGTTCACTGGCAAGCCGTCCAGTTGGAACACCGAGTCGTTGAAGTAACTGAGCATCATGCTCGCCACCCCACCTACCAGCACGACTTTGGCGACGGCTTTCGCCAGCTCCATCAAGGCTTGCATGGAGAACATGCGCTTTAAGCCCTTTAATAAACTGATGCGCTCCATTTTTGGTTGTAGGGCTTTGGTGCTGAAGCTCCAACCACCAAGTAGCAGCGGTCCGGCGAGCGCCAATAAAAGACAGACAATCAGGAAAGGTAGTACAGCGAACGCAACTTCCTTACTGCTGGTCGCCAGAAAGCTCAGCATTTGCGTGACATCAAAAATAGCTGCTCGCGGAATGGCGAAATTGGCTTTCATAATCGCTGCAAGACTGTCTCTTATTTGCGCACCAGCAATGACCAACACCACTGAAGCTCCCAGCAGCAAAACTGCCGTGTTCAGCTCTTTGGAACGCGCAATTTGGCCCTCGTCCCGCGCCTGCTGCAGGCGTTTCGGGGTGGCCTCTTCCGTCTTTTCCTGGGCGACGTCTTCTTCTGCCATGGAATGCTAGTCCTGCTGCTGTTATGAACGCACGTGTGAATGGCGTGCGCCGTGTAGTCGACTCTTATTCGGGCACAGTCATTTTTTTGACGTTTGTTACAGTGGTTTAGCGCATTAAGCGCCCACCTGGTGCCAATACATTATGCCGTGCAAGATGCTTACCAGGATTTTTGCGGGAACGCAGTTTAGATGACGATTGTTGCCAATTCGGAGACTTTTTCAACAATGTATGAAGGTGAAGCTGCAGAGAGCTCGGCATAATCGCCAAAACCCCACAAGACCCCAACGGAGCGCAAACCATTTTCTTTAGCGGCTTTTATGTCTACGGCGCGGTCGCCTACCATCACAGCTTTATCATCAATTGTTTGAGTGTTTTTGAGTTGCGCCAGTTGGCAGCCCTTTGTGATGCCGACGTCCCCGCCACTCACAAAGCTGAAATGTTCTGCCAACCCAAATAGAGCGAGTATTTTTTCAGCAAAGTCTCGGCGCTTAGATGTGCACACACCAAGGTTAATGCCCGATTCTCGCAATCGCACAAGTGTGGCGGGCATATCGGCGTACATCGTATTTTCAGAAAAACCCGTATCTGAATATCTTTCTCTATAGGTTGATATGAGTTGTCCAACTTCGGAAGGGACAATGCCAATTGCAAGTTTCATAAATGATTCATCCAGCGGCGGACCAATTTCCCGCGCAATAACGTCCTCTGCGACCTCGGGAAAGCCATGAATTTGCAAGGCATGATTGAAACATCTTGTAATTCCCACGCTGGGATCGCTAATTGTTCCATCGAGATCTAAAACAAGCGTTGTACAGTCAAATTTCATCGAGTTGGTTTATGTGGATAGCATCCAGTCGATGATAAGCGGCGCCGCATCGTCGCCGCAATCTTCCTGCCAGAAGTGACCGGCCCGCTCTAATGTTTGATGAGGTTGACCTTTTGCGCCGGGCACCCGTTCGCGGAAGATTTCGTCCCAGCCACGAGTAGCCGGATCCGAATCACTAAATAGTGTCAGGAATGGACGCTCGAAGTTGGCCAACGCTTTCCAAATTTCGAGATTAATTTTCGCGCCAGGGTCGGTGCGCGTGACGGGGATTAAAAGCGGGAAATGTCTCATGCCTGCCTTATGCCACTCGGTGGGGAATGGCGCGTCGTAGGCAGCTGCCACCCCCGGCGTAAGTTCGCGGACCGTAGACACTGGAAGCGAACCGCTTGCATCAAAATCTAGCGCGCGGTGAGAGAAGTGCATCCAGTCCAACAGTATGGTGTTAACGGTCGAATCATACTCACTGCTTGCGTATGCCGCCCAGTCGATTCTGCCTTCAAGTTCTGGTTCTGCGGTATGCAACATAGTATTTCCCGCGACGACACGGTCAAATCTTTTGGCCTCACGAGCGAGCACACCCAGGGAGATCGGCCCTCCCCAATCCTGACAAACGACAGTAATGTCGCGTAAATCCAGAGTCACAACGAGTTCACGCAGCCACTCAATGTGATTGTCGAAGGTATAGTACGGTGACCATGTCAGCTTATCAGAACGACCGAAACCAATGTGATCGGGGGCAATAGCGCGAAACCCAGCTGCGGCAAATAGTGGAACCATTTTTCGATAGAGATACGACCAGGTGGGTTCACCGTGAACCATAAGTACGACCGGGCCGTCGGTTGGCCCCTCATCTACGTAATGCATGCGCAGCGTGCCTTCGGCAACCTGATTTTGCACCTCGACATAATGCGGGTCGAAGGAGTAGCCCGGCAAATTAGTGAACCGGACGTCGTCGGTGCGGACTACAGGGGGCACCTCGGGTCCAGAAAGCGGAACAGTCATATTAGTTACTGGTTATCTGCTCGCGAGCTGTACCATACCAAAACGAGCGCTATCAGTGCAGGCAAGCCCTGAGTGAACAAAATACTAGTTTTAGCCGTCATGCCGCCAAATATCCCTGCAACAACCACGCAGCATAAGAAGAACAGCTTAATGTCGCGACGGTTCATCAATAGACCCCAAAACAATCCGGCAGCCAAAAACCCATTGTAAAGCCCCTGATTCATCGCCAACACAGCGGAAGATTCCGCCACTTCGGGTGTCATTGCGAATATTCTCTGCCCGACGGGATGATTCCAAAAGAACATCTCCAATACCAATATTCCCACATGGCTGACGGCGACGAATAGTACAACAATATTTGCCAGTAATTTCACAACACGAATCTCCAGTGGAGGGGGATTGCAGCGACACCGGGCCTGCTAAGTCTACTCCAACTGCGACGACTTAATACGCGCCATACTGTAAGCGTCCACGTATTGCCCATCTCTGAAAGCGTATTTCTCCAAAGTCCCCTCCGTCACAAAGCCAAATCGCTCGTACAGTTTCACGGCGGGTTTGTTGTCAGTGTAGACAGTAAGCTCCAGGCGCATGACATTGAGCCAATTGTCCGCGAGATCAATCGCCGCCTTCATCAGTTCGCTACCAACACCTTTGTTTTGCCATTCGTCGTGCACACCCATGCCGAACGAGGCCGCGTGCCGTCGTCTCAGGGAATAGCCTATGATAAACACGCCTATCGAGCCGACGACCTCTTGTTGTACACATGCTACCAGGTGAAAGCTGCCTTCTGGGCAATCGTCTGCTAGTCGCTTCTTCCAAACCTCTGCCGAAACGTAAGGTAATTGCAAAGTACCGGCGCACGCGATGGGTTGGCTGTAAATCAGGTGCAGCGCCTGGTAATCATTGGGTTCTGCGTGCCGAATGATAATGTCCATGATTTATAGAAAAGTATCACTACTAACAAGATCTCGGAATCATAAAGCTATCGCGAACGAATTGTTAGCCCTGCGTTTCTAGTGCCTCATGATAGGAAACAATGCCATTCGGTAGGGAGGGTCAATCCAAACGAAACCGGCTGTGGTTATGGCGAACGCCGTGAAGGTGGGCTTGGTGTATAAGATTTTTCCCGTTTCGAGAATTGGTTCTTATTTAGCACTCGCCAGAAAATTACTCACGCTACCACCCATCCGCGCAGGAAGCGCTTCGGGGTGCTGGTCCATGACTTTTCGAACCAGTTCGATCTGGTCTTTTTTAACGTCGACCATAATCAAATACTTGCCGCTTTCAATGTCACCTTGAAACTTGCGGAGTTTTTGTTGTTCTTCGTGTATGCCGAACAGCGCGATTGACCAGGCGCCAAACAAGGCACAGATAAAGACCATGATCGCGAACGGAATGCGGCCCACTGAATCGAGTAACGGAATTAATAAGCTGGCACCCAGCGCCGCGGCGATGCCTGCTGCAACGCCAATAAAGGCGCTGCGCTCACCGGTCGGAATGATACTTTTTTGATGCAAGGGGGTGTCTGTGTGATTCTGATGTTTGCTCAAGCCGGCACGGTCTTTACTGAGTACATGAAAGTTCCAGTCGGAAATACCCCAGCGATGCACCTCGCTGGATATTTGCTCCACACAATCTACGCTATCGGTGAGGTAGTAAAGTCGCTTCATATTTCAGCACTTTCTCAGTCACTTAGCCGTACTATTTTGAACGAGTCTAATTTAACTGTAGATACGCGCCAAGGCACGCGCTATATTAGACTATTTCGTTCTTAAAACTTACGTCTTTTATTTCTTTTTTTTTCTATGTTATATACTTCAAAATATTGTAGCTTACTTTGCATGTTGATTCTAATATACTATGGCGTAAAAAGCTGTTGCATATTGAAAAAAGTAGTTTCTTGCATGGCGCTGAAATTTGGCAAAAAGCCAGCAAGCGCCAACCAGAGAAATATGCCGCCCAATATGATTGACGTTGGAAAACCCAGAGAGAATATATTGAGCTGCGGCGCCGCGCGGGTCATAACGCCAAAGGCCAGATTGACTATGAGCAAGGCTGTCACGGCTGGCAGCGCCAATAACAAAGCGTGGGAAAACATCCAGCTTGCGTAACTGGCCACCTGCCACAAACTGTTATCAAAACTGTAGTTCGCACCGACTGGCACCTGGGTAAAACTTTCGATCATAATCTCTACCATCAGCAAATGGCCGTTCATTGCCAAAAACAACAGCGTTGTTAGTATGACGAACAACTGGCTAACTACCGCCACCGATACGCCGTTAGAAGGGTCAACCATAGACGCGAAACCCAGCCCCATTTGCATGGCGATCATCTGCCCGGCTATCACAAATACGTGAAAAAAAACTTGCAGCATAAAACCGAACAACACACCGACCAGCATTTGTTGAACGATAAGGAATATAGCGCTGACTGATAAGCTAAAATGGAATTCGGTTGGCGGCAATAACGGTACAACTGCCGTGGTCACCAATAAGCTCAAAGCCATTCTCACCCGCTGCGGCACCATTCTTGTACCGATGATGGGTGCAACCATGAAAAATGCACTGATGCGAAACAAGGGCAACAAGATGCGCCCTACTCCATGCTCCAGCTCAATCAGCGACAACTCCAGCACCAGATTTGCTCGCCTAACCGATTAGCAACGGAATGTTTTGCATCAGCTGTTGGGTGAAGTCGGTGATCTTCATCAGTAGGAACGGGCCAGCCAGCATTATCGACAAGAACGTCGTTAACAGGCGTGGCAGAAAACTCAGCGTTTGTTCGTTAATCTGGGTCGCCGCTTGAAACACACTCACGACTAAACCAACCAGCAGACTAGGCAGTATCAGAATACTAACCATCAATATGATCAGGGCCAAGGCTTGCCGAATCAGGTCGACCACAACTTCCGGTGTCATAGGCTTATTCTCGGCTGTTGTCTTAAGTTGCAAAACTGGCGGCGAGAGTGCCTATAATCAGGGCCCAGCCATCTACCAGAACGAATAACATGATTTTGAACGGTAGTGAAATAATAATCGGTGACAGCATCATCATACCCATTGCCATCAGCACGCTGGCGACGACCAGATCGATCACCAGGAACGGTATGAATAATAAGAACCCGATTTGAAACGCTGTTTTCAATTCGCTGGTAACGAAAGCCGGCGCTAGAATTGAGAACGGCAAGTCGTTGGGGCTGTTCAACGGCTCATGCTGCGAAATGCGCAAAAACAGTTCCAGATCGGATTCGCGAGTCTGCGCCAGCATAAATTGCTTAAAAGGCTCTAGCGCAAGTTTTGCCGCGTCGACTGAGTTCAGTTGTTCTTCGATATAAGGTTGCACGGCGGTGGCGTTGACCTCTTTCAACACCGGCGACATCACAAACAGAGTGATAAAAAGCGCCATGCCGAGCAGAATCTGATTCGAGGGTGTCTGTTGCAAGCCCAGCGCCTGACGCAAAATCGCAAAGGTAATGATAATGCGCGTGAACGAGGTCATCATCATCAGTATCGCTGGCAGCAGCGTTAAGCCTGTCATTAATGCCAGTATCTGAATGGTCACGCTATAGTCGGCACTGCCGTCTTCGTTATTGATCACCTTAAACGCGGGAATCGCTGGAATTGCGGTAGCTGCCTGTTGGATACTGGCTATTGGTGCCGGCGTTGAGGTTTGTGCCGCTGCAGCGAAGGTTTGCATGCACAGCAACATGAGTAGGACCAGTGCGCAGATTGTTCTGCTAGCTTGTCTTACCGGGTTTGCGAAACGAACGCGCGTCATGGTCGCTCCGTTATTGCGTGCCGTGTGCGGAAACTTCCGCTGTGCCGCGACCGGTCATTTGCTTGAGCGTGTTGGCAAAATTGTTTTCGACCGAAAGCTCATCCGCATTGACCACTGGCTCGTCAAACACATGCAGCAGCGACACGCTGCCGCTTGCCACGCCAAGCAATAACTGCGTTTCACCGGCACTGACCAATAGCGCGCGCTCCTTGCTGCCAACCGACAATGCGCCCAGCACTTTCAACTGCTGGCTACCGGCATGGGTGATGCCACTCACCCGCTTCACCAGCCAGGCGCAGATAAGAATAAGGCCGAGGATAAACACCAGGCTTACAACCAAGCTGCTGATCTGCGCAAAGTCAGTGGCTAAAGGTACTGATTTGGCGGTGGATTCGGCGGCCAACACCGATGTACAAAATGTGCCGCAGCTAAAAAATATCATACGTTGTAACAGCGTTTTCATCACAAAGTCCGTTTACTGTAGTTTTTGAATTCGCTCCGACGGGCTTACCACGTCGGTCATGCGAATACCAAATTTCTCGTTGACGACAACCACTTCACCGTGCGCTATCAGCGTACCGTTGACTAGTACATCTAGGGGGTCACCGGCTAATCGTTCCAGTTCAATGACCGAGCCTTTATTCAATTGCAATAATTTACGAATCGGCATATGGGTCGCGCCAACTTCCATGGAGATCTTGACCGGAACATCCAATATAACGTCAAGCTGTGGCGAGGCGTTGTCCGTTCCCGCGGCGTCTTCCAACTGATCCAGCGCGATGCCCGCCGCTTCAGCCGGCTGGGTCGCAGCGCTCGCCGCTTGTGGGTCGTTTGCTGCGGCATCATCTTCATTTTCCGGTAGCGATTCTTCTTGGTTCATGGCTAGGCCTCCTGGCGTAGTCGGATTAGATTCGGTTACTGTTGACTCGGTCAACGATTTGTAAGGCCAGTTTTTCGCCCGACACACCGAGCTTGGCGTTTAATACCGGCGTGCCGCTAGCGAGCACCCTTACCGTCTCCGGCATGTCGATGGGTATCACATCGCCTTCCTGCAAATCGATGATGTCACGTAATGCAATATCTTTTTCAACCACGCTGCAATTAATAGCAACGCTGGCATATAACAGCTCGTCCTTGAGTACTTCCGTCCAGCGCTCGTCTTTGTTTGTAGTATCGCTCTGAATGCCCGAATCCAGCGTTTCCTTAATAGGCTCCAACATGGAGACCGGCAACGCGATATGGTATTCACCGCTGCCACCATCGAGATCGACCTGAAAAGTGCTGACTACCATTGCTTCATCGGGGCTAACGACATTGCTTAATGTCGGGTTGTCTTCGTTGCCCAACAGTATGGGTTGTAAGTCAACAACCGCCTGCCATGCCTCTTGTAGATTGTCAAAAGACGCCTTGATCACGCGCGCAATGACCCGCATTTCCGTCGCGGTAAAATTGCGCTCTTCAATTTTTACATTGCCGCCATTGCCACCAAAAAAGTTATCGACTAGAGTAAAAACCAGATTGGCATCGATCATTAACAAGCCGGCACCCTGCAAGGGCTTGAGTTCAATCCAGCTAAGGCTGGCGGGCATGGGTAAAGACGTGGCGTATTCGCTGTACTTTTGTACTTTGATTCCCTGCGGTGTGACTTCGGCGCCGCGCTGCATAAGACCCAATAAGCTTGGGCGGAAGAATCGTGCAAAGCGCTCGTTCACCATTTCCAGCGTCGGCATGCGACCGCGTACGATTCTGCCCTGACTGGTGAAATCGAAGGCAAC
>JBPCXM010000817.1:0-6999 GCA_051008535.1 Pseudomonadales bacterium
CGTGCCTACGCCAAGTTGGGTGCACAGCTATTTCAGTGCCCCTACGACCCGTTTCAATGGGTAAGTAGCGCGCCCGACATGACCATCGGCGGCTATGAACCACCCCGCGGGCCCGACGACCCCATGGTGGTCTTCATGATGAACTCCCCTATGACTGAGGCCCAGGAGCAGCAGGGCTCGGGGCGCGACCAACTGCGCATGGGGCGCGCTCGCGTATACAGCACGCCTTTCGCTACTTACGAGCAGCAAATTCGCGAGCAGCTGCAATCCATGCTGGGCCAACATGGTTTCGACCATGAGCGGGATATCCGTGCTATCACCGTCAATCGGATTCCCCATGGCTATGCCTACCCCTATCTCACCCTGGACGACCCCGAGTGGGAAGAAGGTCAGGCACCCCACGAAATAGGCAGAGCCCAGTTCGGACGCATCTCCATCGCCAATACAGATTCGGAAGCTATCGCGCTGATGGATGCGGCATTTGATGCCGCCTGGAGGGCAATAGAGGAGCAGACTGCGGGTAACTGACTGAGCGGCATCAACAGTCAGCTTTGGCTAACAAAATAGTAGATCTTGTGGTCAATCACTGTATTTGACACTGTGAGGCGTTTCCCCAAGCTAGCTGATGGACAGCATGAAAAGATCAAACTACGAGCCAATTCTCCACTTTCAACCCCGCAGCACGCGAGAACTCAAGCACATTAGCCGTGACAACCGCACACTCCAGCGCGAGCGCATGCGCAGCAATGAGCATATCATTTGGCCCTATCGATGCACCTCGTTCTTCCAGGCTCGCTCGGAGCTGTGCGTAAAAGTGATCTGCAGGCTCCTCAAGCGGCATTATCTGTATCGCTGAGAGAATCGCCGCAACCTGCGCAGTCAACTGCGCGTAAGCGCGCTTTTGAGTATCGAAACGCAGTTCGGCAGTGACGACAACAGTAGTTCAAATGCTATTCTCGCCCTCGCGTGCAATCCTTTCTGCAATAATCCCTTGGGGACAGAGATCTGAAAGTACATTGGTGTCCAACAGATAACGGGCCTTCACCGTTAAAGTTCCACGTCATCTAACGGGGGCATTGTTTCATCGACATCGGGAAAGGTATCATCAACCGGCTCCAAGGTCGCCAGCAAGGCAAGCAGACGGCCTTTCCTGACAGGCTCCACGATGAGCCGATCACCTTCTTTACGGATAATTGCCTCGTCACTCTCTAACTCGAATTCTCGGGGTGCTTACGGGAATATTATCTCTGCAATAAGAGGTGTGGTAACTAGATGGTGACCATATCGTGACCATGCTCATATCCATGCTCCCCTCATTTTTTGTAAATCACTCTGGCTCCAAAGAAGCCTCTTGCATTGCGGCTAATTGGTACAGCAGAAATTTTCGGGAAAGTGCGTGTATCGGTTCATGACAAAGAACCCATTAGATATCCTGGTGCAATCAATCTATTAATTGAAACAGTTCACCAACTCTGCGCTCTAAATATCTGCACAATACCTCCAAAACCTCCAGGTCGACCCGTTCAGCTTCTTCGTGATAAAGCCGAGTGATTGTCCCCCGATTGATTTCTGTCTCCCGAGCTACATCCGCTATCTTTAGTCGCTTCTCTCCCATGATTCTGGACTCTGGATACGGTGATGCCTCTCTGCGCTAGCAGATCCTCGATGTCGCGGTGACTCAGGTTGAACCGGCAGTAGAGCCAGGCAGCGTAGCTGATTATGTCTGGAGAGAATCGGTGACGTTTATAGGTGCTCATCCGTCAATTCTACCAATAGCGGCGAATTAACTTGGCAGTACCGTCAGCGACCTCTCTGATGCCGACATATTGGCCCACCGGCACAAGGTCTCGCGATCCTAATTATTCCCCCATTGCGAGAAAGTCAGCCGGCGTGACAATCTCGATACCTCGCCACGGCTGCAGCACCAGCAGATCCTTGTCACCACTGACGATACAGTCCGCTTCAGCGTCAAGCGCCAATGCAAGGAATTGATTGTCTTTCGGATCCCTGCAATCCGTGATCTCCGAGAGTACAGGCACCATGGTTGTTACATGCAAAAGACGCCGAATGAACGCTTGCCGGTCTTCAAGCGACACGTAACGATCCCATTTATCGCGGGAAAGCACGTCAGCCAGCTCCTCCATCGTCGCCTCTGAGACCACTACATCCGTCTGCGCCAGTGCTTTGTCGACAGCTTTTGCCGGAACCGAGTCCGCAATCAGTAACCGACTCACCCATGCATTTGTGTCGATGACAACCCGCATCGGCTATTCGCCGAGTAACTTGTTAAGCCGCTTCTCGGTCAACCCCTTTACTGCGGCCCCGGCGGCCACACGGTCACAGAAGCGTTGAAACTCTTCGATATTGGCGTTCTTCAAGCGGCGGTAATCTTCAGGAGAGATCACGACGGCAACCTCACGATTCTGGCGCCTAATGGTCACGGGTTCACGTTGTACGGCATCCAGCACGGCAGCAAGCCGCTGTTTGGCATCCGAAGCAGAGACATATCGCATAGTCACACCATTGTCTATTTTGTCCACATTGGACAATAATAATGGTAATCAGTTCAAACGACAACGAATTTACGCTGATTTCGAATTTTATGGATATTGCCTGTGCCACCCCAGTGATACCACGGCAAGGAGTTTTTCAACTATGTCGTCACTTTAGAGGAGAGGTGCGGGTACCACGCTCGATTTCGGCACCGTATCCATACACAAGCACCAGTTCTGA
Source organism: Pseudomonadales bacterium (assembly GCA_051008535.1). GTDB lineage: Bacteria > Pseudomonadota > Gammaproteobacteria > Pseudomonadales > JAUIET01 > JBBKXJ01. The sequence goes on from JBPCXM010000817.1 coordinate 2,734, forward strand.
CAAAGACTTGAAAGCATGCGTGAAATTTGCGTGACTTGCTGTGATTCGTTATGCACTGTACTGCAACATTGGCTGTGGCCATCCAGCAGTCGGGCAACAAATCTAATGCGTTCATCCATAGCGTCACACTCATTCCAAGGCATCGGGAATCCTCCCCAAATGCCGTGATGTGTAACCTTTGTGTCCGGTATAATCTGTAACCTATGTGTCGGGTTGCTCACAATAATTTATATGAATGCTAGATTTTGTGAATTTCATCGGTACCCGCTCGGTACCCGCTCTGCTTTTTAAACCTGCCTATGTGCGGCCGCTTCAACGTCACCGATGACCCATACGCGCAGACGCTAATGCGAAGCTTGGGCATTGATATTGGCCCGCTGCCCAAGCCGCGATATAACATTGCGCCCACCGATCGAATACCGGTTATCCATGAACTGGACAGCAAACGCGCCGTGACAGAAATGCGCTGGTGGCTTGTCCCAAGCTGGTCAGACGGCCCAAGCCAGAAGTACACCATGTTCAACGCACGCTGCGAGACGCTGGCCAAAAGCCGGGCATTCCGTGGGCCGTTCAAGCGCACACGCGCCATTATCCCGGCGAGCAGTTTTATCGAATGGCAAAAGACCGCCAGCGGTAAGCAGCCGTACTTGATAGAGCCTCAGGACAGCGCCCTGGCGTTTGCTGGCTTGTGGGACTTGTGGCAGGGCGACGGCGAGCAAATCTACTCTTGTAGCATCGTGACGACTGACGCCGCGCCCAACTTCGAATGGTTACATAATCGCATGCCCGTTATGCTGGATAGCGACGGCGCTGCGCAGTGGCTCGACCATGGCGCAGACACAAAAACATTAGCCGCACTATTTGAACCGGTATTGGTAGTGCCGCTGGTGGTTACACCCATTGACCAGGCCGTCAACAATTCACGGAACAAGGTTGAACCGCAGTCGGTCGGCGATAGCAAAGTAATTGTTTAATATCTGTGACGACTGGAAGCACTGTAATAATATACAGTACATATCATTTTCGTATGTCCAGTCCGGGTACGAGCCGCAGCCAAGCACTCCCAACCAATGGTTACAGCATTGGGCGAAATCGGTTTTGTCGCGAGACTGACTTGCTAAACTTGCTGACATATACTCCGGTAACCAGAATTTCAACTATCGGATAGAGAATGATCAGCTTTAAAGGCCGCCACCATCAGCAAGATATCATATTACAATGCGTGCGCTGGTATGTGGCTTATTCGCTAAGTTACCGTGACCTGGAAGAACTGATGCAGGAACGTGGCTACACGGTTGACCACAGTACCATTCAGCGCTGGGTGGTTCACTATGCGCCCCGCGTCGAAAAAGTGTTTCGTCAGAAGAAGAAACAGACGGGTTTTCGCTGGCGGCTTGACGAAACCTACGTCAAAATCAAAGGCCAGTGGAAATACCTTTATCGCGCCGTCGACAAGGAAGGTAACACTATCGATTTCCTGCTCACGGCAAAGCGTGACAAGCAGGCGGCGCGGCGCTTTCTAAACAAAGCCATCGGGTCTAACGGAAAGCCTAGTCTCATTAACATCGACAAAAGTGGTGCCAACACGGTCGCTATTAAGCAGTACAACAAAGAAGAAAACAAGTGGATTAAAATACGGCAGTGTAAGTACCTCAACAATGTTGTCGAGCAGGATCACCGTTTTATCAAACGGCGAATCCGCCCGATGCTGGGATTCAAATCGTTCTGGTCTGCACGTGCTACCTTAGCCGGAATCGAACTCTGGCGCATGCTGAAGAAGGGCCAGAATAAAAGTTCATGTCCCGCATGGCGACAGTTTTACTTTTTAGCGGATGCAGAATAGCTGCGCCTGATAAATACCGTTAGCTGGCTAGGAATTCTAAATGCGACAGAGCCAAACGGAAGCATTATGGAAACTTCGATCAATATCACGACTTTTCCAGAGCTGCCCTAATTTGAAAGTGTCGCCAGGTTTCTTTTGGCGATGCCATGACCGCGGTTGATTATTACAGCCAGTTCAAAGTCCCGGACGCCTTGCTCCACATTCCCCGCCGCGAGGTGCATAACGCCGCGGTTATTGTAGGCGAGGTCGAGGTTGTAACCGTTTTCGACCGCCTGATCACAGTAGGTTTTGGCAGCGACGAGGTTGCTGGTCGCGACATAGGCCACGCACAGATCGATCAGGATCGGGGCCTTCTTGATACGCATATTCGTGCGAGCCAGGGCAATTTCCAGCTTCTCAATGCCGGCATGATATTTTCCGGAGTCGATTTCACGACTGCCGTACACTTCCTGGTCAGCAGTCTTGAGTTGCAGGGGCTCGGCAGCGGCGAAGGGGGACAGGCCGCCCAGCAGTGCAACCAGGGCAGCGGCAGTGAGGCTGGGAGCCGTCACAACGCTGGCGAAAATGTTGTTGGAACGTGGTCGAAGTATGGACATCTGTTTATCCTCTGGATGGTTGGGTAGTACCATTAGGCACAAGGCACAAGCTGCCTGTGGTTGAAGAGGATGCCCGAGCTCACGCCCCCTGGCCTGATGTTTGGGAAAGGAATTTCAAAGGGTTGGCTAAGGCTTACATGATACCTGTAATTCACTGTATTTAATGAATAATATTGACCCTATCAATAGCCCCATTAGCGCTTTCAGCCTGGGGCAGTATCGCATCGACCCGGGCGCTAACCAGATCCGGGGCCTGCAGGCGTCGGTCCAGGTTGAGCCCAAGGCCATGGCGGTACTGTGCGTTCTGGCCAGCCGTGCCGGTGAGACTATTTCCCGCGAGGAACTTCTGGCGGCGGTCTGGCCTGGCCGGGTGGTGGTTGAAGAAACCCTGACCCGGGCCATCGGGCAACTTCGCGCCGCGCTATCGGACAACGCCAGCAAACCCAGTTTTATCCAGACCGTGCCTAAGCAAGGCTATCGCCTGATTGCCAGCCTCGAAACGGAGCCGTCGCAGCGAGAGCGAGGTCGGGCAACGGCGACCAACCCGGCCGCGCAGGCAAACCCCGACCGGGAACCCGGCGGCCCTGCCCGACGCTATTTCCTGATGGGCGCCGGCGGCCTGTTACTGGCACTGCTGCTGATGTTCTGGTTCAGCGGCCCGCCGCCTGCGCGAGCACCTTCCGCTGATGCTGGCCCGGCTGTCAGCGGCGGCGCAACAGCAGTCGCACAGCCTTCCATCGCCGTGTTGCCCTTCCGCAACCTCAGTGCGGATGCCGAGAGCGAATATTTTGCTGAAGGCATCGCGGAGGAACTGCTGAACGCCCTGGCGGGTGTGTCGGGCCTGCGGGTGCCCTCGCGCAGGTCGTCCTTCGCATTCAAGGCCCAGAGTGCCGATTTAAACACCATTGCCAGCCAACTCAAGGTCCGCCACCTATTGGAGGGCAGCGTGCGCAGGGCGGGTGACACGCTGCGAATTTCGGCGCAACTCATCGACGTGAAAACAGACACCACGGTCTGGTCACAGCAGTACGATCGCCAACTGCAGGGCATTTTCGCAGTACAGGAAGAAATCGCCCGGCAGGTGATTAGCGCACTGAAGGGCACCTTGCTGGGGACAACAGCCACACGGATAGCGCGTACCAAAAACATGGACGCATACAGCCTGTACCTGCAGGGCCAGTACTGGTGGATGAATGGCAGCAGCAGTAACTGGTTCTACCAGGCCCGGGACGCGTTCAAACGGGCGATCGAACTCGATCCGGAGTTTGCCGACGCGTACGCGGGCCTCGCCTACATCTATGCCCGCTTTAATTTCTACGACGAGTACATGCCGGCGACACAAGCCTGGCCACTGGCAGAGCAAGCCCTGAAAAAGGCGCTGCAACTCAACCCCGCCGCGGTAGACGCCCTCTTCGCCCGCGCAATCCTGGCCAGCAGCAAAGGTGATTTTGCCGGTGCCAAGGTCGACCTGGACCGGGCGCTGGCCCTGAGCCCCAGCAGTTCCACCGGCCACTTTTTGTACTCGGAAGTGTGGCTCAGCGAAAATCGTCCACAACAGGCTGTTGCCGCGGCCACCAGGGCGCTTGACCTGGACCCTTTGTCTCCCTGGGTACATGTCAATATGGCCATCGTTCTTTTTTCAGTGGGTCAGTGGGATGAAGCCCTGGGACTGGTGCAGCGCGCCCTGGAGATCGACCCGCAATACACCTGGGCCTACATCTGGCGCGCGCACATAGAGCATGCCCGGGGCAACCTGGCCGAGGCCATTGCCGCCATGCACAAGTGCGTGACAATCGATCCCGCATCCGAGAGCAACAGCGCCTATCT
>JBPCXM010000818.1:0-2884 GCA_051008535.1 Pseudomonadales bacterium
CGTAGGCCAAACAGGTCGAAGTGATTCAGCCAGAACGTCGACGTGACCAACAGCCCCCAACCGAGTGCGTAGAGCACATAAATCAGCGCTTTTAGCGTGATATTTTCGATTTCCCAGATGGTGATGCCCAGCGGTTGCCAGAAATACATCATCGCCAAGATAGCAACGGCAGATGCCAAAATGTAGGTGCTGCGTTCCACGCTGGCGGGAATAATTTTTGTCCAGCGTTGTTTGAATGCCGGTCGGGCCATGCCGCTGTGCTGCAATGAAAACAGCAGCAACAGCACTAGGTTAATTAATAGGCCTTGCGAAAACGGCATTGTTGGCTCTGAGTCCAGCGTGGTCGGTAGCCAGAAATTACCGACCCAAAGAGCGGTATAAACTAGCGAGGTCATGCCTGCGGTGTAACAAATAACGCCGTATAGGAAGGCGAAAACTCTGCTGCTAATGCAATGCGTCTCTGTTGGTTCCACGCGTCGCGCAGAAGTGCCGTCGCAAATTCTACAGCGGGTTGCTTGTTTCATGATTCGTCCTCTTTTAAGACCAGCGCGTTATGCGTCTGGATTGCGGGCAAGTCTGCCGCTAAACTGCCTGTCGATCTTGACCATGCGCAGACTTGTTCATGACTTTTTCATGACCTGCGCCGATAAGCGCCCAAAATAACGTCATGGCAGATACGGACTTACCTGATAAATCAATAATTTATAGCTTCGGTGATTATCAACTGGATGTTGCTCGGCAGGAGTTGCGGCACGCCAATGAAACTGTTCCGGTGCAGCGAAAAGTGCTGGAAATACTCCTGTTTCTTGTTGCTAACCGGCACCGTGCGGTCAGTAAAGATGAACTGCAGGACGCGATTTGGCCGGCTACCATCGTCTCTGAGACCTCCTTGACGCGGGCAATATTGAAGGCCCGGCGCGCGATAAATGACGACGCGCAGGAACAATCCTTGATCAAAACGTTGCATGGCCATGGCTATCGTTTTGTCGGCGAGGTAATGGAAGAACACCGGGTGGGCGAGGCCGCCGAGGCGGTCGCAGTCGAAGACGCCGTGGATGATGACCACTTGCCTGCGGTCGCGTCACCACGCGGATCATTCTTTGCAGAATTAAAGCGCCGCCATGTGATTCGTGTTGGCCTGCTTTATATTGGTATCGGCTGGATGCTACTGCAGGTCGCGGATGTGTTAGTGAGCCTGCTCGATCTGCCGTCGTGGAGCCTGCGCCTAGCGTTCCTGTTGCTGATGTTGGGCTTGCCAATTGCACTGATGTTTGCCTGGGTGTACGAATTAACACCAGAAGGCCTGAAGCGCGACGAGGAACTCGATCGCAATCGCCCGGACACACCGATCGGACGGCGCGCCAATGTGTTGATTGTCGTGTTGTTGTTGGTCATCGGCGGCCAGTTTGCTTTCCAAATGCTGGGTGATACGCCAGTGGACCCAGGGCAAGCGGTGGCCCCACAGGAAGTGGTGCCAGCGACACCAGCACTGGCAGCCGCGAAAAAATCCATCGCCGTGTTGCCTTTTCTTAACATGAGTTCAAACCAGGACAACGAGTATTTCGCCGATGGATTGTCGGAAGAGTTACTGAATCTGTTGGCCAAGACTCGTGATTTGCAGGTGGCGGCGCGTACATCGGCATTCTCGTTCAAGGGCAAGAATGCCGATATCCGCAGCGTTGGTGTAAGTCTCAACGTGGCGCATGTATTGGAGGGCAGCGTTCGTTGGTCTGGCGATCGCATGCGCATCACCGCCCAACTGATTGAGGTTGAAACCGGCTACCATTTGTGGTCTGAAACTTATAACCGCACATTGAATGATATCTTTCTGGTGCAAGATGAGATTGCCGCCGCAGTCGTCGACGCACTCAAGATAAGACTGCTGGGCGGCGCGACGCCTGCAGCGCCAAAGATTGCAACCACGGTCAATGCCGATGCATACACTCTGTATCTGCAAGGGCGCCACTTATACCGTCAGTCCACGGCCGAGTCTTATACCAAGGCGGTAGCAAAATTAAATCAGTGTCTGCAGCTCGATCCCAATTATGCGCCTGCCTGGGACACATTGGGCATGGTGTACACACGGCAGGCTGATCATGGCATTCTCCCGGTGGACGCAGCGTACAAGAAGGCACGCGCGGCGGTGGAGAAGGCGCTGGCAATTGATCCGAACCTAGCCGAAGCGCACTCTCATCTTAGCTGGATCGCCATGAACCACGGCTGGAACCTCGCCGAGGCAGACCGTCATGCCAATCGCGCCTTGGCGTTGGAGCCCGGCAGCTATGCGGTGTTGGCGCAGGCTAGTACCTTGGCATTCATTCTAGGACGGCTTGATGAAAGCATCGCTATGCGTGTGCATGCCTTGTCGAGAGATCCGGTGAGTCGGGGTGGGCACCACAATTTGGCGACGGCTCATTATTACGCGGGTCAACCGGTACAAGGCGAGACCATGTACCGCAAGGCCTTGGGTCTCAGCCCGGGATATCTTGCTGGTCAGTTCTATTTGGGTTTGACATTGCTCGCCCAGGATAAGTCGGCAGACGCATTGGCCGCGTTCGAAAAAGAGCAAGACGAAGGCTGGCGCTTGGAGGGTCTGGCATTGGCCTATCACGCGCTTGGCAAACCTGGCGAAGCCTCCGTGGCGCTTGAGGAATTACATACTAAATTTGCTTCCGATATGGCTTACCAGATTGCCGAGGTGCATGGTTATCGCGGTGAGCTGGATGCCGCCTTCGACTGGCTGGACCGAGCCTATGTGCAACGCGACGGCGGTCTGCTCGATATGATGAACAATCCGCTGCTGATCAAACTCCACGACGACCCTCGTTGGCAAGCCATGCTGCGTAAGGTCGGCTTGCTGTAGTATTGAGGATTCGTTTGCCGA
>JBPCXM010000819.1:0-13686 GCA_051008535.1 Pseudomonadales bacterium
AACTTCTTGCTGGAACAATTAAGCCCCATTGGCCCGGTGCGTGCTCGAGGAATGTTTGGTGGTCACGGCGTCTATCTGGAAGATCTCATGTTTGGCCTGATCGCCGACGAAACCCTGTATTTCAAAGTCGACGATGGCAATCGTTCTTTTTTTGAACAACTCGACTTGCCGCCGTTCACCTATGAAAAAAACGGTAAACCGTTTGCCATGTCGTATTTCATGGCGCCTCCCGACGCGCTAGAAAGCAGCGAAGAACTTTGCCAGATTGCACAGCAGGCTTTTGCCGCGGCCATGCGGCAGCGTAAACCTAGCAAAAACAAAGAACGTAAAAACTGACGCATATTTTTTCGGCGCTGATTCATTCGTGGTACATTTAGCGCTTGTTTTGGTCATTAATAACACAAAGGAAAACCTATGAATCACGTATTCCACCTTGCCCGCCTGACAATGCTGCTCAGCATAGCGTTGTTAACCGCATGCGAAACAGCATATTACAGCGCTTGGGAAAAAATCGGCGTTGAGAAGCGCGACATCATGATAGATCGCATTGAAGAAGCACAGGAGGCACAGGAAGACGGTCAGGAACAATTCAAAGACGCACTCGAACAATTCCGCTCTGTGGTTAACTACGACGGCGGCAACCTTGAAAAAGTCTATGACAAGCTGAACGGTGAATACGAAGACAGCGTCGAAGCAGCAGATGACATCAAAAGCCGCATCGAAAGCGTGGACGATGTTGCCGGTGACTTGTTTGCCGAGTGGAAAAAGGAAATCGGCGAATTCAGCGACGCCAAATTGCGGCGTGATAGCCAGGCCAAACTGACGAGCACCAAAACGCAGTACGCGAAGCTATTGAAGAGTATGCGCAGTGCCGAAAAAACCATGAACCCGGTACTCGCCACGCTGAAAGACCAGGTGCTGTATTTGAAACATAACCTTAACGCGCGCGCCATCGCCTCCCTTGATAGCGAACTGCAAACCATCAATGCCGATGTCGACCGGCTGGTGAAAGCCATGCAAAAATCCATCGATGAATCGAAATCGTTTATCGCACAAATGAAGGATGCATAATGAGCGCTGTGATCCGCTTATGCTTCCTGAGCCTGCTTATTGCAGGCTGTGCGACTATGCGGCCCAACTTCGAAACGCCGGATATTCACGTCACTTCGTTTTCAATGTTGCCTTCCACCGGTCTCGAAGCGCGTTTTAAAATTGGTTTGCGGGTAACAAATCCTAACGCACAAGCATTGAATGTACGCGGCATAAAGTACAACGTCAGTCTCGAGGGCTTCGAGTTTATTCGCGGCGTTGGCAATGATATTCCAACGATCCCGGGCTATGGGGAAGAGGAGTTCTTCGTTGAAGCCTCAACCAATCTGATCGAAAGCATCAAGATGATTACCAGTTTTATCAACAACCCGAAAGACAAACTCACGTACGCCTTCGGGGCCAAGCTGGATCTCGGCTCATCTATATTGCCGGCATTGAACCTTACCGATACGGGCGAGATTAATCTTACACAGGGGGAGTAATTCACACCGAGCAAGCGAGGATTCGACTTATCTCTGCATGCGACCGCCCGGTTTCTGCGCGTAAATCGTTAAACAGACCTTGCAGGTCGCGCAGCGCTTTCTGACTGGTAAATTTATTTTGTGTCGTCAAGCCGTATTGATTTAGGGCCGCAATAACGTGATCAGTGACTAGAAAAGTATCCTTGCCGACAAAGCGCAGAAAATACGGCCCTGACGAGCCTCCCAAGCGACTGGCGTGCTTTTTCAAATACGACCATAAGCCAACGATATCCTCCACCGGCCAGGCGGCTAAGAACTTGCCGAAGCTACCATGCTTGGCACGCACATCACGAATGAATATGGCGTTGGCATAAACTGATTTCACTTTGGTGAAGTTGCGTATAATGCGCTCGTCTTGTGCAATTTCCTCCAGCTTCTCGGCTGGCTGCATTGCAATCCAGTCGGGATTGAACTTGGCAAAAACCTGTTCGAAACCCGGCCATTTGTTCTCTACCACGCGCCAAACGAAGCCGGCGCGGAACACGCATTTAGACATCTCCGCTAAATAGCGATCGTCACCTATTTTTGCCAGCGCCCTGGCCGATTTCACTTTGGGCAGCATCTCTTCGAGTATTTGCGCGCCGCCTTTGCTTGCTTGCGCCGAAGCTAACGCTTTTTCAAATTTGCTTGCCATTTCAAATGCCTGCTAAGTCTCACAAGCAACCAAAATGCTTGTTTTTGAGGTCTTGTAACGTGGAATGTCAGGGTGTACTTTACTTTTCATGTTGATTGGTATTTATATCCGCGTTTCTTCGCACTCGCATAAATCATACAGCCAGAAGCGCCAAGCAGCATAATCTGAAGATGATTTAACTCCCCCAACCGCCGCTGGCCGACAGAGAAAACGGTCCGCGCTCAGTCGGCAGGAGGCCAAAACCTGATGTTGCTAATCCGCAATCGGTTGCTGGAAGTAATAGCAGAGGCCGTCTGGGGCGACGACAAAAAAGACTTGAAATTTCCGTCCATCCCGCTCATTCACCCGCCAATTTCCGGTCTCTACGCCGTTTGACTCAAGTTCCTCTCTAGCACGGTGAATGTCAGCAACCAGGATCGCCGCGCCGTCTTGGGTAGCGTCGCCACCATTGATGGCGAAACCGATTCGCGTGCCGTCTCTCTCAAGGACAACAGTTGGGTTTGGATCATTCCGACGCTCGACTTCCGTCATGCCAAACGCCTTGGAATACCATTGAGCCGTTACATCAAGATCACTGACGGGCAACGCGAGCACATCGTCTTGGAATGGAGACGCACTTTCAAACAGTGGTTCATCAGGCATATCTTTTACTCCTAAGCTGAACAGATGGACAATTTTGATCGACCGGGCTGACCGTCAGCGATGTGATCGATCAGCTGTCAATCGATCCTGGTCGTCGACAGCATAAAATCTCGACGCAACCAGCTCAAAACGGACAGCGAGCCAAACTGGGGGTATGCGGTCTTCTTTAAACATGAGTCGTTAGCGACGAACGATGGATACCCACCGGCTTTTTGATACGCTCCTTTAGTGTACACTCAATGACGATAATCCACAGCGAACGGTTAACCCGCCCATGCTGGCAGCGCCCTTACCAACAGTAGAAGTAAATCCTCCAACTACCCCCAAAGCCGTGGTAATCTGGCTACACGGTCTGGGAGCCGATGGCCATGACTTCGAGCCCATTGTGCCGCAGCTCAAGCTGCCCGCTGACTTGCCCATCCGCTTCGTTTTCCCCCACGCCCCAGAAATGGCAGTCAGCCTGTTTGCCGGTGGCATTGTCCGCGCCTGGTTTGATATCTCCCCGAACGGAGAGCGGGATTACCAAGGCTTGAAGAAATCGGTCCTGCAAATCAGGGATCTGATACAGACGGAAATTGATAACGGCATCAGCGCCCAGTGCATCGTGCTTGCCGGTTTCTCCCAGGGAGGTGCCCTAGCGCTCAGGACCGCTCTGTTCTATCCGAAGCGACTGGCGGGCGTCCTAGCCCTGTCCACATTTATGGCTGAGGGAGAGGACCTCTACTCTAACAATAGCAAGACCAGTGCCAACGCCAAGACGCCGATACTGATGTGCCATGGCCTTAGCGATATGGTATTGCCGGTGGCTATGGGCAAGTCTGCCTACAGCTCCCTCAAAGAAGCCGACTATGCGGTTGAATGGCGGGAGTATCCCATGGGACATGAGGTATGTCTTGCGGAAATCGGGGAGATCAGCCGCTGGTTGCAAACTGTACTAACGTAACGCATACCCTCGCGCCGCAGTGCACTCTTTCTGCAGGCCATCATGCCGTTGTTGCGGATGTTTCCGTCACATTTCCGCGACATCTTTTGCTTGAGCGATGCATTGTTTCCATCTGCATACCGGATAGTTGTTTTATAGCCTTCGGCGCCATTAACGCTAGCAGCAATTCGACATTCTCGGTGGATGTCGAGACACCAATCGCGGACCGCTCGATTGCATTGAGAGTCCAATAGCACTCCCTGAATCCCCCAAACCCTAGTGTTCGTAATGTGCAGTCATCGGACAGGTAGGTGTTGCACTACGCACAACAGTTCCATTCTCGAGCTATCGCTCCAGGAATACTGCCTGTTATGCGGCGCGTTATAACCTTTTGAGTTTGAAGAAAAAAGTTAATCCAGGCACCATCCGGGCCGAAGTTGGCACGCACCTCGCTAGTGCCAGGCTTGGGCGTTATCGCTTATTAAGAAACAGTACGCCGTTCAATCAACACTTGTGAAAGGGAAATCACATGAACGCAGTCGTAGCCGACCACATAGGAATGGTCAGGAAATACGTGGTAGCCACACTTGGCGATCAGCTCTTCAAGAGCTTCGCCTTTTGCATCGCGGCCGTTATTGGCCAGTCAGTCTGTGGACCGGCCGTATCGTTAGAACTAGACGATATTCCCCGGGAGATTGTTTCACTTAGAGACGACGGTACTCAGATTGAATATCCGGCACGCTCACCATCTCTCGGCCAGCAAGGCCTTCGAATTGCCTTTGTCTCGGCAGACCCGTTGATTGCCACGGACAGCAATCTACTGGAAGACGTTTACGTGCGCGACAGAAAACTGGAAACATCGATTCTAGTGAGCTATGGCAAAGAGGAGCCAGCGGACCGACCCAGTTATGAACCATCCATATCTCTAGACGGAGATCACGTAGCCTACACAAGCCTCGCGACGAACCTTGTGTGTTCGGGTTGCGACGCGAACGCTCGATTTGACGTATATCTGTTTAATTTTGCGACGAAGTCGAACCATCGGATTTCTCAAGCGTTGACAGGCGAAACTGACGGTAGATCGCATCAACCTTCCATCTCGCGGGACGGCAATCGCGTTGCGTTCACGTCGCTCGCGACCAACCTGATAGCCAACGATACAAACGGGAAGAGCGACGTATTTGTCTGGGACCGGTATAAGGGAATAAGCCGCGTGTCGTTTTCGACGCAAGGTGATCAGCTCCCACACAATAGCCATAGCCCGCGCATCTCCGGCGACGGCCGTCACGTCGTGTTTGTGACTGAAGCCGGTTTCGGAAATTCGCACGTACTGGTCCGAGACCTGGCTACCGGTACAACACTGCGCGTCTCTGAGGAGTCCAATCTCACCCAAGTTGGACGCAACAAGGAACCCTCAATCTCTGAGCACGGTGATATGGTGGCGTGGGTATCCAACGGCTACTTAGGGCGGGGTGAAAAAGCGTACTATCGGGTTTTTGTCAGGCAGATGGTGACAAATACGCACTGCTTACCGATACCAGCCTGCTTTGTTACTAACCCATACACCTTTATACTTAACGATGAGCCAGGCGAGCAGCGCGAACCTCAAATTTATGGATCGGCAGGAGGATGGGGGCCAGGCCTGAGCAATGCAGCACCAGCCTATGGCGTCGTCTACACGTCCACTTCCGATGAAGGCCGGCGCGATGTAGTACTGCAAAACAACGCTGTATTTACCACTGAAGACTACATCCTCACCATCAGTGGTGGGGCCTATGGCGAGGACGCTAACGGGGACAGTCAACACCCAACTGCCTGGGGAGCAGATAACGCGATTGGTTGGGTTGTTTCCTTTGAGACTAATGCGACCAACCTGATTGTCGATGATAACAACGTTAGCGACATTGTCTTTGCCGAATACCAGTAGCAAATTCGAAATGGGAGGCGGCTGTCAGATATGCAAAGACCAACAACTAAGGATAAAGCCCGCTATAGATTCAATAGAAAAATTGTACTGTAAACTGGGCCAAGTCGCTTGGTAATTATACCGTCAGGCTCCCTTGGTAATCACACTTATACACCGAACTACATACACGCGCGTTGAATTTCACGAATGTCTACTGCGGGTTGTGAATGAAATCTTACCGCCATGAATCTTGAACGTCAGCAACGTCAGGTACAACGGCCAGACAAATAACTGAATATCATGCTGCGGCTACTCGTGCTCTCGGCCAACACCGGCCATTCGGTGAAGTGCAGAGGGCCTAGGAAAGCGGACGCTCAACTGCCAACAGCGGGCGAGCGTAGCGAGTTCCAGCCCCCTAGGGGCGATTGTTTGTAGCCTTGTTATGTGCTTGCAATTTGACGCCTTTGATGATTGTTGACGAAGGCAGGTAGGAAAAATAGCGGATAAAGCAGTAAAAACAAATTAGGAAGCCACCAATATACATCAAAGTCACTTCGAAGAACCCAAAAAGAAATTGCCTGTAGTCCTGAACAAGATGTCAATACTAGAGAAATCAGGGCCATGGATTTCCAGTGACTATTGTTGGACTTCCATAGCCACAAGCTTGCCAGACCTGTGGCGGAGATAAGCAGGTCTAGCGCTAAAAATGACCAATTCCAGGCAACTAATATTGAATTGTCATAGTCCTTAAATAGGTATTGGATTGGAATGATATGGAGTAGTGTTACTGCCCAGTACACAATGAATCCTATGTCGACGACCAGGAAAAAATATTTTAATCTGCCCATTTAATTTCTTGGCTGCACGGTAGTGGCATTATTCGGCTGCCTGCTGCACCCTTCTCGTCGATATGCATTGCTAAGCATATTCGGCGGTTAGGGCGAAAATAGCCGAGGAGGTTCCGCGCTAGACAGCAGAGCCGAAAAAACCCACGAGCGCAATATGTGTTCCACTTTATTCAGCCTGTATACTCCGCGGCCGTTTTCGTGGCAGCTCTTCCGGCATGTAGGTCCGTAAGTAGGCTGTACCCATCTTTTTCGCTTCGCTGACCATTTCCTCAGTTATTGCGCCATAGCGAATGACCGACAAGCTCAGCATCAGGTCAACAGCTTCCGTGGCATAAAAAAATACGTCCTTGTGGTTGGGGAAGTGCGGGAATTCGAAGTAGCGTGAAAGGACCTCTTCAAACAACTCACCGACACGCTCATCATTGGCGCGATCGGCCAGCTTGATTTCCGGTGGCGCTTTGGCGCCGATAATCAGTTGGCGATACGCGGGATTTTCATTGTAAATTTTTACTGCCCGGTCAATGGCTTCGGCAAACAACGATTGCCAGGAGCCGATGGCGCTGCCACTGAACGGCGCGCCGATGGCATCGTTCAACGTCACCATAAAACGCTGCGCCAGCGCAGTGAATACGTCGGTCGCATTGGAGTAAAAATGATAGGCGGAGCCAACCGGAATGCCCGCATATTTGGCGATGTCCTTCAGCGAAATCTGATCCAGAGCATTCTCTTCCAGCAGCGCGGCGGCCGCTTGCATTAGCTGCTCTCTTCTAGCCAGTCCTTTGGCGTACGAACCAGAATTTTGTTTTGTAGCGGGAACGGGGTCGTCCATCGGCTTTTCTCTGTTCTCTCTGTTGCGGTCGTAGATTGTAACCAAGCGACAGCCAGTCAAGCAAAAATAGAACAAATACGATAACAATCACACGTGAGTTTTTCAATGCGCATCTAAAAATAAAACACATTCGGTATTTAAGACATTAATTGGCCAAAATATTGCAAAATATCGCTTGGCAACTCGAATTAATCTAACATATTATCAGCACCAACTTGAAAAAGTCGAATTATTTCGACTTTTTTGATAAAAACCGTACTGCTCCAACAGGAGGGTGTCATGCAAACTTTCCGTCGCAAGGCCGTTTTGGCCGCCGTTTCCATCGCTGTGTACACCGGGCTTGCCGCGCCGGCGCTCGGGCAGGAGCCCATGCTGGAGGAGGTGGTGGTGACCGCCCAGAAGCGCGCCCAAAGCCTGAATGATGTCGGCATCGCCGTGACCGCGTTTAACGGCGATTCCATGCGCGAGCTGAATATGGAACAACCGATCGACATCGCCAGCCAGACCCCTGGACTGACGATCAAGAACTCCTTTGGTACCACCAATCCTGTGGTCACCATCCGCGGCGTTGGTTTGAACGACTTCAACCCCAATAACAGTTCTCCGGCGGCGATCTATATTGACGAGGTCTACCTGACATCGCCGTTGATGATGAGCTTCGGCCTGTTTGATATGGAACGGGTGGAAGTCCTGAAAGGGCCGCAGGGCACACTGTTTGGCCGCAACACCACGGCGGGTGCGGTGAACTTTTTTACCAAGCGGCCGGAGGAGGAATTCAGCGCCCACGTCGAAGCCGGCTACGGCCGCTTCGACCGCTATGAACTGGAAGGGGCCATCGGCGGCGGCCTGACCGATACCCTGGCGGGCCGGGTCGCATTCAAGACCGTACAGCAGAAAGAAGGCCACCAGAAAAATACGCTGCCAGGGGGTAAGTCGGATATCGGCGAGGTCGATAACATTGGTTGGCGCGGGCAGTTATCGTTTACCCCGTCGGACAGCGTGCAAGTGCTGGCCAAAGTTCACGGTGGCAAGGACGAATCCGAAGACTGGATCGGCGATGTGGCGTGGGGGAGCGATGCGACGTTCGCCAATTTCTGCCCCTCAGCCCTGGCGCAGAGTTACGAGGCCACCCAGGCCAACTTCCTCAATTTTGCCAATCCGGCCCAACTGTGCGTTGACTTTGGCAGCCTAGACTTCCTGACCGGCGGTCTCACCGCCGCGCTCAAACCGGACTTTACCCAAGCCATGGCCGCCAGTCAGGGCGATCAGCGGCGGGTGACCGTGGACCGGGTGCCTGGCGTCAACAACGACGCCCTGGGCGCCGCGGTCAAGGTGGACTGGGAGCTGGACGCGGGCACTTTAACGTCCATCACGTCCTGGGACAAGTACACGCGCGAACAATTCTTCGACGATGGCAGCGCCTATGAAGTCATTGACGTTGACTACGACGATGAAATCGAGTCGTGGAGCCAGGAAATCCGCTTTACCTCGCCGGGCGATAGCGACCTGACCTGGATTGCCGGTGTTTACCTGGCCGGCGATACCGTGGACAGCAGCACCACCTTCCTGTCGATGTCGGCGACTTATACCCGCGGCTTGACCGAATACGAGCAGGACACCAACACGGTAGCGGCTTTCCTGCACACGGAGTGGCAGTTTAGCGATCAATGGAAACTGACGGCCGGTCTGCGTTACACTGGCGAAGAGAAGGAAATCGACCTGATCAATTTCGACCTCAACCCCTGGGGTATCAGCTGTTTTTCCAGTCCTTTATGCGACGGCGATAGCGACCTGGACGGCGTACCCGACCTCGTCGCCGGGGTAAGCCTCCCGTTTGGCGCCGTCGACGACGATATATCCACCAACGATATCTCCGGCAAACTTGGACTGGATTACATCCTCGGCGATGAGCTGCTGCTGTATGCCAGCATCAGCAAGGGCTTCAAAAGCGGCGGTTTTAACGGCGCGTTCAATGGCGGCAATGCCTTTGACGAGGAAATCCTCTGGTCTTATGAAACGGGCTTCAAGGCCACGCTGCTGGAGAGCACCTTGCAGCTCAATGGCGCTGCGTTTTACTACGACTACCAGGATATCCAGGTCTTCCAGCAGATAGAATTGGGTGGTCTGACGCAGTCTGTGCTGACCAATGCCGACGGCGCCGATGTGTATGGTGTGGAACTGGAGTTCTCGTGGCTTCCGGCCGTGGGACTGGATGTGAAAGCCGGTCTCGGTTATCTGGATACTGAAATCGGCGAACTGTTCGACCAACTGCTGGATGGCTCGATGCGCAACCTCGAAGGCAATTCCTTGAGTAATACCCCCGAGTGGAGCTTCAACGGCCTGGTCCGCTACGAGTTTGCAGTTGCCGACAACGCGCTCCTGTCTGTGCAGACGGATTTCAACTGGCAGGATGACATATTTACCGATATTTCCAGCGAGCCGGCATTCTCCGTTGACGACTATTGGCTGGTCAACGCCCGCGTCGCGCTGGCCGCGGAAGACGGCCGCTGGGAAGTCGCCGCCTGGGGTCAGAACATCCTCGACGAGGAGTATGTCACGCACCAGTTTGAGGACGCAGGCACTGCCTTGTACTTCGCCCGCTATTTCGGCATGCCGGCAACTTACGGCATCAGCGCGCGCTATAGCTGGGAGTAATGCGCATGAAAATAGCCAATGCTTTGCTAGTGGCATGGCTGCTGCCGCTGTTAACGGTCTCCTGTACGTCGACCCAAACCGGCGTACGGCCGGCGGCGGACGCCGTCTATGTCAACGCCAAGGTCTATACCATGGACCCGGAGCAATCCTGGGCGCAAGCCCTTGCCATCAAGGATGGCAAGCTGACGGCCGTTGGCACTGACGCGAAGCTGGCGGCCTTGGTCGGTAATGAAACCGAGGTAGTAGACCTGCAAGGCAAGTTCGTGATGCCAGGCATACAGGATGCCCATGTGCATACGCAAATGATCGCCGAGTTTACTCGTCAACTGAGTATGGACCCGCACCAAAGCTGGTCGGCCCTGAGCAAGGCAATTCGCGATTACGCGGCGGCTCATCCGGACCGGCGCTGGGTGTTTGGTGGCAACCTGCCGTGGCTGACCACTGTCGTGGGGGAGTTCGAAAATGTGCCTGCCCATAAATCGGTACTCGATGAGCTCGTTCCGGACCGCCCCGCTGCATTCTGGGATATTGGCGGCCACGCGCTGTTGACGAATTCCCTGGCGCTCAAGCTCGCTGGAATCGACCGCAACACACCGAACCCGGTAGGCGGTACGATCGAGCGCGATGCAAACGGAGAAGCCACTGGTGTGCTGAGAGAACTGGCGGTGAATTTAGTCACCGAAGCAATGGATCAGTTATCGGTTGACGCCTATGCACAGGGTATCAAAACGGCGACAGAAAAGTTGAACGGCCTGGGTATCACGTCGATGAACGAAGTGTGGGTCTATCCACAGACGCTAAGAGCGATCAAACAGCTTGACGACAACGGTGACTTGACCGTGCGGGCCACTGCTTCGATAGCGCACCCGGTTGAGCACGTATCCCAGGCCTTTAAACAGGCTGCTAGTGATTTGATCGACGCGCGCGAAACCTACCGCAGCCGCCGCGTGAAACCTGACTATGTTAAGTTCGTACTCGATGGCTCCGCTGGTGGGCAAACGCTGGCAATGAATGATCCTTATCTGGGCACCGAATTTCGCGGTGAACTACGTAATCCAGAGGATGTCGTGATGCGCGAAGTCAGCCGTCTGCACGCCAAAGGTATTGGCAGTGTATTGCACGCTGTGGGTGACCGGGCTGTTCGCGTCGCGCTGAACGCGGTCGAGCAAGCGATCGCCACGCATGGCGACAACGGTGTGCGCCATGTCATTGGGCATACCGTCTTCGTCAACCCCGAAGACCTGGACCGCTTTGCGGAACTAGGCGTGATCGCCGAATTCTCGCCGTACTTCTGGTGGCCCAGTGACGGTCTGGACATTCTGCGCGATGAGCTGGGTGAGCAGCGCACTAACTGGGGTTTTCCGGTCAGGGAATTACTGGAACGCGGTGTACATCTGTCCGCCGGTAGTGATTGGCCAGTGGTATTTGACCCGAATCCCTTCCCCGCCATCGAAGCGCTGGTGACGCGGGAAACACCCGGAGGCTCGGCGGACAGTTACGGCAAGGACCATGCGATCAGCCTGGCGCAGGCGCTACACATCTATACCTTGGGCAGTGCCTATGAACTCCACCAGGAAGATCAGACGGGCTCCCTGGAGCCGGGCAAGTATGCGGACTTTATCGTACTGGACCGCAACCTGTTTGACGTGCCGATTCGCGAAGTGCATGCGACCAAGGTATTGACGACGGTGCTGGAAGGCGAGATGGTATTTCAGCAGGAAGCGCAGTAGTTGCAACTTCATTCTCCCGCGGCACGCTTGTGTAGACTGGCGTTACTTAGAGATAAGGGACTAGAGACCGGCATCACTCGCAGTTGGCGCCGAACCGCGCGACACTTTGGAGAACACTCATGCAGAGCTACAACCGCCGCCGCATACTGCAATCGTTAGCGACGACCGCGCTCGGCAGTGTTTTCATGCCGGCGTGGGCGAACCCACGTAAGGACAAGGCGGACCTGATCGTGTTGGGTGGAACGTTTCATGTGATGGACCCTGCTTACCCACATGTTGATGCGATGGCCGTGCGGGGTGAGCGTATTCTCGCACTGGGCACGCAAAAGGATATTAAGAACTTGCGTGGCCCTGGAACCCAGGTGATTCACGCCGACGGCCTGACGGTCACACCCGGCTTCATCGATGCGCACAGCCACCCGCTGATGGCTAACGAGGCGGTCAGTGTAAACGTAGACCTGCGCCGCATCACGGAGGTCCAAGCGGCTCTGCTAGAACAGGCAAGGAAAACACCAGCCGGTCAGTGGGTACAGGCCCATATGTACGACGACACCAAATTTGAAGAAGACCGCGCGCTCACCCGGCATGACATTGACGCTGTGGTTGCCAACCAGCCGGTCATGGTGCTCCATCGCGGTGGCCACACGGCCGTTGTTAATACCAAGGCTTTTGAAATCGCCGGGCTTACAAATAAAACACCAGACCCGAAGGGTGGCCGCTATTTTCGACAGGCTGGTGAATTCACCGGCAAAGTCGCCGAACTCGCATTAAATGTGTTCCAAGCCGTTGGCGACTGGCCAGTCATCGATCGCGATACACTGCGTGACAATGTGACATTGATTTCTAAACGGATGGCATCGTCAGGACTGACTTCAGTAACCGACTCGTGGGGGCAAAGCGAAAACTGGACCGCCTACATGGATGCGTTCGAACGCGACGCCATGCATTTTCGACTGTCGTTCATGCCTTTTGCGAATGACTCGATTTATCCGGCGATGAAAGCGGCCGGTATTCGCTCCGGTTTCGGTAACCCCATGCTACGGGTAGGCGCGGTAAAACATTCCGCCGACGGCTCCGCATCCGAGCGCACCATGCGCATGAGCGAGCCATATCAAGGTCGGCCGAATGACTACGGTATCACGACGATGGATCAGGCGGCGATCGATGCGGCGGTGGACGATGCGGTTACCCATGGTTTTCGCATCGGTATTCATGCCAACGGTGACGTGACAATCGATCAAATGCTGACCGCATACGAACGTGCGCTGGAGAATTGGCAAGGCGTGAACCCACGATTTCGCATCGAACACTGTTCATTAGTGACGCTGGAACTGCTAAAACGCATCAAAGCGACGGGCTCTGTACCCACACCCTTTTACTCCTATGTCTATTATCACGGTAATAAATGGGTCGATTATGGCGAAGACCGTATGCGCAGTATGTTTGCCCATCGTTCGTTTCTAGATTACAACATTCCTGTCGCGCCTGCATCGGATTACACACCGGGCCCCTATGAGTCCTTAATGGCGATCCAAAGTATGGTGACCCGGAAAGACATGGCTGGACGTGTGTGGGGTGAAAACCAGCGTATTACCGTGGAAGAAGCACTAAAGATATGCACGATGCACGGCGCCTATGCCTCATTCGAGGAAGGCATCAAAGGTTCATTAACGCCTGGCAAGTTAGCGGATTGGGTATTGCTCGATGCTGATCCGTGCGCCGTAGAGCCCGATACCATCAAGGACATTCAAGTGGTCGCGACCTACCTGGGTGGCAATGCAACGTTCAAAGCTTGACAGAGTGCCGACGGTTTATCAGCACAAAAAGGATTTCAGTCATATGCATGAACGCAAGGTAGTGACACTAGAAACACCGGCGGCTGCCAAGGCCACTCTGGATTTGCATTACGATGAAGGAGTAACTGAAAGTTGAACGAAACTAGATCAAGC